>SPJP01000219.1 GCA_006844665.1 Paracoccaceae bacterium | reverse complement strand
ATTCGCGGCCTCGGCCACCCCCTTAGGCCCTGTCGCAGATTATGCTGCCATCGCGCGCATTCCCACCGGATGGCAGGGCGAGTTCGCAGGCGCGACGCTGGGCGAGGATTGGGAAAGCTTCGCTCGGTCGCTGTTCAAGAACGTGCAGGCCGATGTCTCGGTCACCTCGGACTCGTCGGGCCAAGCAACACGGATCGCTTTGCACAATGGGGCGGAATTGGTTGGCCTATTGTTTGTGGGGCCGCAGCCAGTGGCGCTGTCACGATCCTATGCGGTGTCATTGATCGGCTCGCAAACGGGTGCTTTGGCGGCATTGGCCGGGCGCGGTGGCGTGGGCCGGGTTGATCCGGGCCAGACCTTATGTGCTTGCATGAATGTGGGCATCAATACGGTGCGCGGCGCGATCGCGTCGGGTGCTTCTGATGTGGGCGCGGTCGGGATTGCGACTTGCGCGGGCACCAATTGCGGATCTTGCAAACCCGAGATCGAGGCGCTTTTGACCGCTGGACCTATCCAACTGGCCGCCGAATGACACTGGCCCCTTACGTTCGCATCGTGGCCCAAGGCAAAGGCCGGGCGCGCAGCCTTACGATGGACGAGGCAAGCGAGGCGATGTCGCTGATCCTATCAGGCAAGGCCGCACCCGAGGCGATCGGCGGTCTGCTGATGGTGCTGCGCTTGCGGGGGGAAACCGACGCGGAAATCGCAGGGTTCACCCAGGGTCTGCGCCAGTTTGTGCAGGCCGATTTGCCAAAGGCCGATCTGGATTGGCCCTGCTATGCCGCCGGGCGCACCCGGGGCGCGCCATTGTTTTTACTGGCCGCCAAACTGGTGACCCATGCGGGGTTTACCGTGTCTATGCATGGCGTGAACTCGGCGCCCAAGGGCGGCGCGGATGTCTTCGCAACCTACCGGCAGCTTGGGTTCGAAGGATCTGCCTTGCATTTCGCGCCGCTTGCGGACCTGTCGCCAACAGCCTTGTCTTTGCTGAAACTGCGCGACGTGCTGGGCTTGCGGTCGTGCATAAACACCGTTTTGCGGATGTGGAACCCGTCGGGGGCAGGGGCCTCGGTCCAGGGGGTGTTTCATCCATCTTATCGGGGGTTGCAGTCGCGGGCCGCAGGTTTGCTGGGCGACAGGACCCTGACCGTTATCAAAGGCGGCGGGGGCGAGTTTGAACGCAATCCGTCCAAAGACGCATCGCTTTTTGGGTTGCGCGACGGGGGTGATTTGAACGTGATCGCGGCCGCACAAATCCCTGAAGCACAGCGCCTGCACGACCCGGATCACCCGGTGGATTTGCCCGCCCTGTGGCATGGCCAAACCACCGATGCCTTTGCCGAAGCCACCATCACAGGCACGGCAGCTCTGGCGCTTTGGACGTTAAAAGCCCGCCCGACATTGGCCACATGCCAAGTCCTTGCGGACCAGCTTTGGGCGGATCGCCATTCTGAACCGGGGGAAAACCGATGAAAACTTTTCCAATGTTTCTGCAAATGCGCGGCCGCCGGGTTGTGATCGCCGGTGGGGGCGAGCAAGCCGCGCAGAAATGCCGCCTGATCCTGAAGACCGAGGCTAAGATCACGGTGCTGGCGTCTGGTCTGGACCCGGAGCTTGCGGATTTACACCAGCAGGGGCGGATCGAGTGGTCGGATCTGCCGATCAGCTCAGACAGTTTTGCAGATACTGCGCTGGTGTTCGTAGCCACAGGCTGCCCGGGCATGGATACCTGTTTGCATGATCTGGCCAAGCAGGCCGGGGCCACGGTGAATGTGGTGGATCAGCCCGATCTCTGCGACGCGATCACGCCGTCTATCGTGGACCGCAGTCCTGTTGTTGTCGCCATCGGCACCGAAGGCACGGCGCCGGTTCTGGCCCGCCAGATCAAAACCAAGGTCGAACAGATGTTGGAACCTCGGCTGGGCGATTTGGCAGCGGTTGCCGGGCGCCTGCGCGCGCGGGCGGCGCAACGGCTTGGCCCCCGGGATCGCAGGGATTTGTGGCGCTGGGTGTTCAACGGGCCCGTGCGCCAGCTGCACGCCACCGGGGCCGAGCGGAACGCAACCGCAAAGCTGAAAGAGGCCATTGATACGGGCAAGTTCGGGGCATCGGACGCGCCCGCCGTGGCTTTGGTTGGCGCTGGTCCTGGGTCGAAAGACCTGATCACCCTGCGCGGGGTTCAACGCCTACAAGAGGCGGATGTGATCTTTTACGACCGGTTGGTCGATCCGGAAATTCTGGATCTGGCGCGGCGCGATGCCGAGCGGGTATATGTCGGCAAATCCCCGGGCTGTCATCACTGGCCCCAGGACAAAATTTGCCGGGTGATCGTTTCTGCGGCGTTGCAGGGCAAGCGGGTGGTGCGCCTGAAATGCGGTGATCCGGGGGTGTTCGCGCGCGGCAAAGAGGAAGCCGACGCCTTGGCCGAAGCAGGCATCGCGTGTGAAATCGTGCCCGGCATCACCGCTGCCAGTGCTGCCTCGGCCGCTTTGGGCGGGTTCTTAACCGAGCGGGGGGCTTGCGATACGCTGGTTCTGGCGACTGGTCAGTCTGAATTGGGCCAGTCTGATTTAGCAG
Organism: Paracoccaceae bacterium; assembly: GCA_006844665.1. GTDB lineage: Bacteria > Pseudomonadota > Alphaproteobacteria > Rhodobacterales > Rhodobacteraceae > Dinoroseobacter. The sequence continues at coordinate 2,472 of SPJP01000219.1, read as the reverse complement.
TCTGAGGAACCGCAAACCGCTCCCAATTGGGTGACCACATTGCGGCCCGGAACGCGGGTGGCAATCTATATGGGGGTGGCCGCGGCACCCGATATCGCAGACCACCTGACCCGAGCAGGGTTAGACCAGCATGTTCAGATCGACATCGTGGCCCATGCACAAAAACCAGAACAGATCATCGCAAGCTGCAAAGCAGACAGTTTGCTACAGACCCTGCGCGATCACGATGTTTCGAACCCCGCGATATTCTTCGTGACGTGGCCCTCGGATCAAACGCAAGCAATGGACCGCCTGCCGATCCAATTGGCGGACTGCCTGGCCTAAGGCACAAGCCCCTGTGACCGCCTTAGGCGGATGCCTTTCGCTCGTCGTGCGCTCTGTCGTTGGACGCGCTGGGGGTTGAGTTTACTCTGGAAGGTATCGTGGCGTTCTTTCCCGCCAGAGAACTTACAAAGGCTTCTTGGCGAATTGCGTGATTCGGAGGGATAAGTAGGAGCATGTTCGAAATGGACAATTCTGCCCCGTTATTGCGGAAAAATGCCGTTTATATGTTGAAACCCTCTGATTGCGTGGGCCTTGGTAAGCTGTTCAAATCAAATTTTATAATAAGCTCATTGAACGACCATGACCCTTAGAATTTTTCGACATGCTATTGCACCGATCCTCTTTGCTGCGACGGCGACCTCAGCTACCGCTGGCACTTCCACCTTCGGGGCTCAAACGAGCGCCGTAGTCGATGGAAACCTGACCTTTGTCCTTTCGGTTGATACGGAGATTTTCGGCGATGGGTCGCTTACAGTCACGGATCTGAGTGGCGACTTCGAATTCGACACCGAGTTTGTTACGGTGACAATCGACGGGGTTAACTTTGGGGAACTTCATCGAGGCACCCCTGCTATCGGTGGCGCCAACTGTGGAAATTTTGGGACCAAGACCCTTGCTATTCCCAAGGCAACGCTAGAGCCCCTGGTTGCTGATGGGTCGGTCACGATTGTGCTGGTGGGAAACGGGAACAACGTCATTTGTGACGCAACGGCGGCGACCGAGAAATTCCCCCTTGGGGACACCTCTTTTGCCGTTTCTGGCGGGTCGCTTTCCTATGAAAGCCCTGGGCCAGAAGAAATCGCCACACGAAACCATCTGGCTCAAAGCGGCGGTGCCTTGCTTGGCATGCAGCCGGACTTGCGGGGCCGGGTTGGGAATGCCTCTGGCAGTGCGAACGCGGATGTCAGCCAAGGCGTGGGCTTTGCCAACCTCGACACAGGCGCTGGTCCGATTTGGGCGACGCTGCAAGCTGAACGGCAGGATGCGAATGGCAATGAGGCGTTGTTTGGCCTCGCCAGCTTTGGGGTCCAGTGGGACACGGGCAATCGCAGTGCCTCGGGTCTGTTGGTGCAGTTTGACACCGGCCGGTCCGAGACCACGGGCGGGGTAGAGACAACCTCGCGCGGCTTTATGACCGGGGTCTACACCGTCCAGCAAATGGGCGGGCTGACATTTGATGGCCGGATCCTGGGCGGTCTTGCCCAGACCGATTTGACCTCGGGTGCCAACACCGCAAACGATATCGGCGGAACCCGCGCGCTGGCCACTGCGCAGCTGTCGGGCACCCATGTGCTTTCCAACGGTCACGCGCTGACACCCCACGCATCGGTCGAATATGTGCGCCAGACCCTCGACAGCTACACGATCGGCGCAACGACAGTGGCCGACCAATCCCAAACCCTGGGCGAGGCCGTTTTGGGCGGTGACTGGGAAATCCCGCTAGAGATGTCGGGCGGCATGGGGGCTGTGACGCTGGGGGCCGGTGCCCATTACGCCTTCCAGCAAACCGGCGCGACGGTCTTGCCCGATACTGCGCGGGGAAGGGTTGATCTGGGCTGGTCCTATGTCAGCGAAACCGGCGGCCCGAGCCTAAACGCCGGGGTCTATGTCGACGGGCTGGGTGCTGCCAACTACCAAGCCACCGGCGCAAGCTTCAAGCTAGACTGGGATTTCTAATCTCCGGCCACCCAGCTTGCTGCCCAGTGTTCCCTAAACGCTAGGCGGCAGGATAGGCCAAAGCGGACTTTTTCTTCTTACAGCCGAGCCTTGGGCTGGATCGGGCCCCGGGCGAAGGGCTTTGTTGGAAGATCACGTTATATACGGGGAGCCGTACGTTCACACCCACCGTCAAAACCCTATACGACTCAAGTCGCGGCCGCATACCCTTGGTCCAATGAAACCTCCGGAGTTTTTCCTGCGATCGCACTTAGCATTGAAACCGTGCTTTGCGGATACTCAAGAAAATTTAACGTTATTTTTCAACAGTCTATTGGCTTTTTGAAGAAAAACCCTAAAATTTTTGAGAAAGGGGTTGCGGGTTTTGTTTGTTGGACCTAAACCCCGCTTCACCGGATGCGCAGAGATGCACTGAGGGGCACTTTGGGGGCTGGATGGTTCCTGGGGGAAGCACTACCCGGAGATAAAGAC
>SPJP01000212.1 GCA_006844665.1 Paracoccaceae bacterium | reverse complement strand
GTTCAACAGCATTTCGGCGGCCAACTGACCCAACAATGAAATTGGTTGCTGAACAGTGGTGAGCGTCGGGAATATATGCGCACTTTGGGGCAGGTTATCAAAGCCGATGACAGAGATATCCTGAGGTATGCGCATCCCAAGTTCTAACGCTGCATGTATGGCCCCAATCGCCGCAATATCAGACGTGCCAATCAATGCTGTTGGGCGCGTGGTTGCAAGCAAGCCCCGGGCAAGGGTGAAGCAGGCGTCAAAGCTATGTTCGTCCCCCAAGGCCACAAAGGCAGGTTTTAACCCTTTTTTTGCAAGCTCTTCGTCTATGCCGGCTAGGCGCAGGGCGATGGGCGGCGAATGCTTTGGGGCGCCGATGATTGCAATGTTTTTGTGACCAAGGGCCAGCAAATGTTCGGCCATCATACGCCCGCCTGCGCGGTGATCGACGGACACCAGGTTCTGGGCGATACCATCCGGGGAGCGGTCAACGGCGATGATCGGGATGTCTTGATCCGACAGCCGTTGGAAATTCGCGGTCGTGGCCACGGCGGCGGCAATGATACCGTCGACCTTTTGGCCGATCAGGGTCGAGATATAGCGCTTTTCGTTGTCTTCGTTTTCGTCGGTATTGCAAATCAGGCATTGATAGCCCTTGTCGAATAGGGCCTGCTCAACCGCTTGGGCAAGGATGCCAAAGAATGGCACATCGAGACTAGGTAACAGCACTCCGACAAGGCCGCTGCGGCCGCTGCGCATCTGGCGGGCCCCGGCATTGGGTTGGTAGCCGAGCTCGGCGATTGCCTTTTCAACCTGGGCCCGTGTTTTAGCGCTGACAGATGCGCTTTTGTTCAGAACACGGGACACGGTTCCCAGGGATGTGCCCGACAGTCTGGCCACGTCTTTGACGCTAGCCTGTTGATGTTTTTGGTCTTTCGGTGGCACGTGGTATTTCTTTCCCTAGTGGGGGCAATCTACGTGTCAAAAGCGCGATAGGCCAGTTGGTTTCTTTGGTGTGTGTTCTTAGAATCCGGCGGCTGCCCCGTCTTTGCGGGGGTCCGATCCGGCGATGTAGCCCTGGCCCGCCGCTCGGCAGACCAATTGCGCGCCGCCAAATCCAAAGGCGTTGTCCGGGGCCTCGAGCGAGATTTTGTGGCCGAGCTTTGAGAGCGCCGCAAGGCTTGTTTCGGGCATTGAAGTTTCGCACGCGATCTCAAGGCCATGAACAACGCGCCATCGGGGCGCGTCGGCGGCCATCTGGGGATCTTGTCCCCAAACTTGCGTGCGCAGCACCATTTGTACATGTCCTTGGGCCTGCATGGGCCCGCCCATGACCCCAAAGCTCATCAACGGGCCGTCGGGGCCCATCAAGAATCCGGGAATGATCGTGTGGAATGGGCGTTTGTTGGGCCCGACATAGTTGGGGCTGGTTGGGTCCAGCGAAAAGCCCGCGCCGCGGTTTTGCAGGCTGATCCCAGTGCCGGGCACGGCGACGCCCGATCCGAACCCCGCGTAGTTTGACTGGATGAACGACACCATCATGCCCGATGCATCCGCCGCCGACAGGTAAACCGTTCCGCCGTTTTTGGGCGCGCCGACTTGGAAATCCTGCGCCCGGGTGGGATCGATCAGTTCGGCGCGGGCGGCCAGATAACTGTCGTCCAACAAGGCCTGCGCGGACACATCCGTCATGTGTTCGCCGTCGGCCACATAGGTTTCTGCGTCGACAAGCGCCAGCTTCATCGCCTCGATCTGCAAATGTACGGCCAGAGGATCATCGGCGTCTAAATCTCTGATATTTGTATGAGACAGGATGCCCAAGGCCATCAGGGCGGCAATGCCTTGGCCATTTGGCGGGATCTCGTGCAGGGTGACGTCATCGAAAGATTTGCCGATCGTGCCGCACCAATCGACGCTATGAGCGGCCATGTCCGCTGGGGTCAGGGCGGCGTTATGAGCGGCGGCGAAGGCGCAGATCTTTTGGGCAAGCGCGCCTTTGTAGAAGGCCTCGCCCTTGGTGTCGGCGATTTGTTGAAGGGTGTCGGCCAGGGGCGTGTTGATAAATCGCGCGCCCGCTTTCGGGGCTTGGCCGCCGGGCAGAAAGGTTTCCGTGAAGCCCGGGTGATGGGACAGTTCTTGGGCGGCGCGTTGCCATAGCTGGGCGATGACAGGCGTGACGATAAAGCCCTCCCGCGCATAGGTGATCGCGGGTTGGAACAGATCGGCGAAGGGCAGCGCGCCGAAGCGGTCAGACAAGGCCACCCAAGCCGACACTGCGCCGGGAACCGTTACGCTTTCCCAGCCCCGGAACGGCATCGCGTCCAGACCTGCGAACCGGTCTGGTGTCCAGCCTGCCGGCGATCTGCCCGATGCATTGAGCCCGTGCAGCTGCGCCCCATCCCACACAATCGCGAACGCGTCTGACCCAACACCGTTGCCGGTCGGTTCCACAAGCGTCAGCGTGATCGCGGTGGCGATTGCAGCATCAACAGCGTTTCCGCCCCGCGCCAGCATCGATAGGCCCGCCTGGGCGGCCAAAGGCTGCGAGGTCGCTACGACATTGTCGGCCATAACGGGTGAGCGGCGCGACAGGTAGGGGTGATGGGCGCGAATTTCCATGGGGGCTCTTTCAGCTAGGGGCTTGGGTTAGACCGGGTCGATCAGGTGTTTGGCCATCATCATATGCACACCCTTTTCGCGGTTCACAGTTTGGGTGATGCGCAGATCTCCGGCAAGGCTACAGAACATATAGGCGTTCTCGGCACTTATCCCCGCGTGGCTGGACACAAGGGCGATCATGTCGCGCAGGGCCATTTCGGCGCAGCGGTCCAGATCGGGGGCCATGCCCATTGTGATGTAATGGCTGGGGGTTTCTGCTTGCGGGTAGGTCAGGGGGTGATCTTTCAGAACTGTCAGGCGGAAGCGGCCTTGCAGGGCGGTCTCAATCGCTGTGACGCAAACCTCGCCATCGCCTTGGGCGCCATGGCCGTCGCCACAGGAAAACAGCGCGCCGTCGGCATGGATTGGCAGGTACAAGGTGGTGCCTGCGACCAGTTCTTTGTTGTCAAGATTTCCGCCATGGATGCGCGGTTCAATCGTCGAGATCCGGCCCCAGCTTGGGGGCGGCGCAACGCCCATGACCCCAAAGAACGGGGCAAGGGGCAGATCCAACCCCCACGGCATGGTCGCGACGTTTCGGTCCGGATCGAGCGGCAGGATGGTGTGATGGTGGTCGGGGAAGTCTTGCGGCAGCGTGCCTTTTAATGGGCCCAGATAGTTGAAGCCCCAGTCTTGGCGAAAGGCGACATCCAGAATGTCCACGCGCAGCACGTCGCCAGCTTTGGCCCCTTCAACAGCAACGGGGCCGGTCAGGATATGGCCGGGCAGAACCGGCGGCCCTGCGGCGTGAATCTGTAACAGTTCGGGTGGAACGTGGTAGCCCGGACCAGGCAGGTTTTGCGGGCTGCCCGAAACGGTGTTGATGATCACCTCGTCCCCGCTGGCGATGGTCAGGGCGGAGGGCGTGCTGGCGTCGAAATACCCCCAGTGGCAGGTTTCGGGCGAGGCGTCTAACGTGGCCGCGGTCATTCTGCGTGTCTTTCGAGAGCGTGACCGGGCTGTCCGGCCAGGATGCCTTCCACAAGGATCTGAACGCGCAGAGCCTCCTGCAAGGTGGCCAGCCGGTTCGGGGCGCCTTTCATCAGAAGGGCCATGTCGTCAAGCTGGGTTTTCAACCCAACGGCCCTTGGATCGGCGTCGTCGGGCGTTACGGCGTGAAACTCTGCCCCTGTGGACACCGTGACCCGAGAGAATTCGCTGACGCGGTAGCTGGTGTTTCGGCCTTTGATGGTTACCTCTTGCCGGTCCGGCTGCGCGCCGCCGACGCTGCCCATGATCGTGACCGGAACGCCTGCGTCGTTGATCAGCCGGGCAGCGACATGGGTTTCGCACAGATCGCTCGAATCCGGGAAATCGGGCTTGCACCATTCCAGGCGCAGGGGGCCTAGGATGCGTTCGCTGAAGAACAGGAAATGAGAGATCACTTCGCGGGTCATGCCGCCTTCGTTCCGAAACCGCAGCCAGTCTGCGGCTTGCTGCCAGGCCCGGGGCCAGTTGGCATAGGTGATGATAATGTCGATCCCGGCCAGGTGGCCAAGAACGCCCGCGTTCACCGCCGCTGATATTTCGGTCAAAGCAGCCCCGGCGGCTTGGGTGAAGTTGACAGCTGCGGGCACGCCCGATGCCGCTAACCGGTGGACCAGATCGCGGCTTTCACCGACATCTATGCCAAGGGGTTTTTCCAAAAACACCGCCTTGCCTTGGGCGGCGGCGGCCAAGGCGTAGCTTTTGCGAGGCACCGGCGGGCACGCCAGATAGACCAGGTCTGCGCTGGTGATGGCTTGATCTGGGCTGTCTGCCAAAGGGGCGGCGTTTTGGGCAGTGGCCATTGCGATGGGGTCCGGGTCCCAGACAGACACAACCTTAAAGTCCGGGTGCAAGTTCATATGTTCTAGCATGCGCTGGCCCATGATGCCCAAGCCGATAATCGCTGTTTTAGTTGGCATCTGGGCCTCCTGTCCTAAAACTTCTGTGCCTGTATGATCGGTAGATGAACACGTGGAGTGTTGAAAAGCGACCGGGCAAAGGCCTGTCGGCCAGTTTGCGCTTGTGGCCAGAACGGCGAGCTATGGGTTGATGGTTCGTAGTGCGCTTTCCAAGTCGGTGATCAGGTCTTCCACGCTTTCCAACCCAACATTCAACCGCACCAGACGGCCGCCGTAATCTTTGTTTGGGCGGTCCAGATCGGGGTAGACCACGGCCAAACTGGTCACACCGCCCCAGCTGAGCCCAAGTTTGAAGATCTGCAGCGCATCCAGAAACGCGTGTACCTGTGCAGGCGGGACGTGGTCGTGGAAGGTAAAAGAAAACACGCTGGCCGAGCCCAGGAAATCGCGTTTCCAAACCTCGTGCCCGGGGCAGGAAGGCAGCGCGGGGTGAAAGACCTCTGCCACCAGCTTGTGGTCGGCCAGCCATTTGGCAATGGCTAGGGTGCTGCTTTCCAGCACAGACAGGCGGACGGCAAGAGTTTGCAAGCCGCGCAAGGCCAGGCTGCAATCGTCAGGGGACACGGCCAACCCAAGTTGCTGGTAAATCGGGCCCAGTTTTTCATAGGCGGCCTTGT
>SPJP01000213.1 GCA_006844665.1 Paracoccaceae bacterium | reverse complement strand
AATGCCCCTGTGATCTGCTTGCGCACAGCCGATTCCAGCCCTGTAATCCAGTCCGGCACCCGCACCCGCAGATCCAAGCCTTTGGCGTTTACACTTCGGATATCCCAGCTGGCGGTCCAGAAACTTTCGCCGACCCCGTGGCCTTGTTCCAGGGCTGCATATCCCGTCATTGAGTGAAGCATGAGTGTTAACCCTGTGTCAGAGTTTTAAGTGAAATTGATTCCAAAAGCCTCTATTCCCAAGGTCGTTAAGACTTGGGAAAGCATTTTGGGGATAGGGTTAGCATTAATACCTGCCCCCCACAACGCGACCGCCGCCGTTCCCAAGCCGGCAGCGTCTAATGCGAGTGAGACAGGCATGAGCCTTTTTGAAAACGACGATCAGATTGTTCCTTTGTGGAAGTCCCAAGCGACGGCCCGCAGCAAAATCACCTGTGAAGTGATGGAGTATTGGAACAGCCTGCGCGTTGGGGGCATTTTGCCAAAGCAAGCGCAGCTGGACCCGCGAGGGCTGCAAACAGCGCTTCCTTACGTGTTTATGTTGGAACGCGTTGCACCAGGAATCGCACGGATCCGCGTTTCGGGGTCCCATATGAACGATTTGATGGGGATGGAGGTCAAAGCCATGCCGATTACGTCCTTTGCGGCCCCTGGCGAACGGGCCAATTTCTTGCCCTTAATCGACAAGGTTTTCGACGACCCAGCGATTGTAGAGCTTGAACTAGAAGCAAAACGCGCAGGCTACGCGCCAAAAGCTGCCGAAATGTTATTGCTGCCGGTCGAGGACCGTCATGGGCAAGTCACGCGCGCTTTGGGATGCTTGGTGGCACGTGGCCCGATTGTATTCAGCCCCTACCGGTTCCGGATCAATTCTCAGCGGACCCTGCCCCTGCCCCGTCCGGTTTCAACCCCGACAGACTGGCAACCTTCCAAGCCCCGAAAGGTCGAACTGGCAGAAGAGTTTAAACCGTTTGAAAATGCCGGAAACCACCCGGCAAAATTCCGCAAAACCAAAGTTTCACATCTACAAATTGTAGATTGAGGGGACGGCACTGTGGCAGCACCGTCCCAAATGCTTTAGGCCGCTGCCTCTTTCGCGCGGTTCTGGCTGATTTCTTCGGCAACCAGGAAGGCAAGTTCCAGCGCCTGGCTGGCGTTCAGACGCGGATCACAAGCCGTGTGGTAGCGAGAGCTTAGATCATTGTCGCTGACCGCCCGAACACCACCGGTGCATTCGGTCACGTCTTGGCCCGTCATTTCGAAATGCACGCCGCCGGGATATGTGCCTTCGGCCGTGTGGATCGAGAAGAACTCGCGTACTTCGCGCAGGATGCTTTCGAAGGGCCGAGTTTTGTAACCACTGTCCGACTTGATCGTGTTGCCGTGCATTGGGTCGCAAGACCAAACAACATTTGCGCCTTCTTCCTGAACCGCTTTGATCAAGCGCGGCAAGTGATCGCCGACGGATCCGGCGCCAAAGCGCGCGATCAATGTCAGACGACCCGGAATGTTTTCAGGGTTCAGCTTGGAAATCAGCAGCTTTAGGTCATCTGCGGTAATAGTCGGACCACATTTCAGGCCGATCGGGTTTTGAACACCGCGCAAGAAGTTGACATGAGCCCCATCTGGCTGACGGGTCCGGTCGCCGATCCACAGCATGTGGCCAGATCCAGCGACGGGCATGCCGGTTGTGCTATCGGTACGGCACAGTGCCTCTTCATACTCTAGCAACAGCGCTTCGTGGCTGGTGTAGAAATCGACCGATTGCAGCGTGTGGGCTGTGTCTTGGTTGACGCCAGCGGCTTGCATAAAGTCCAGCGCATCAGAGATCCGGTTGGCGATGCTCGCATATTTCGCGGCCTTTTCGCTTTCGACAAATCCCAAGGTCCAGCCATGTACGTGGTGTACGTCAGCGTAACCGCCAGTCGAGAACGCGCGCAGCAGGTTCAGCGACGCGGCTGCTTGCGTGTAGGCGCGCAGCATCCGGTCGGGATCTGGGATCCGCGATTCGGCAGTGAAGGCGATGTCGTTGATGATGTCGCCGCGGTAGCTTGGCAGCTCGACCCCATCAATCGTCTCGGTCCCGGCCGATCGTGGCTTGGCGAATTGGCCAGCCATACGACCCACTTTGACGACCGGGCATTTCGCGCCAAAGGTCATTACCATCGCCATTTGCAGCATCACGCGGAATGTATCGCGGATCGTGTCTGCACCAAACTCGCCAAAGCTTTCAGCGCAATCGCCGCCCTGCAGCAAGAACGCCTTGCCTTGGGACACTTCGCCCAAGGATTGGGTCAAGCGACGTGCTTCGCCAGCAAAGACCAGCGGTGGATATTTCGACAAGCGCGCCTCTACGTTCGCCAGCTTTGCGGCGTCAGTATATTCTGGCATCTGAACCCGCGGATAGTTGCGCCAATCGTTTTTGGTCCAGCTCTGGGTCATCTCGAAATACTCCTTAAGACGGTCGCAAGAATGGTCCGAAGGTCGTAACGGCAAGTTTTGGCCTTGCCAAGGCTTGGTTTTAACCAGCGGGACTTGCAAAGCGCCTCAATATGAAACAGAGCCATGGACAGAGGTCAAAAAACCTGTTTCGCTACCTTTCACCAACACCCCACCGAGCACCGGTGCCAGATAGGAAATGTGCCCTCCATGCACAGCCCAGACATCATCGAATTGACAAGCGAGCCCGCGAAGCCAAAGCGCTATGTTTTTGTTTTATTAGACAACTTTACAATGCTTTGTTTCTCTTCAGCGGTCGAAGCCTTGCGCATTGCCAATCGTATGGCAGGGACGACTTTGTATGAATGGTCCCTGGCGGGTGAAGGCGGCGATGTCGTCTATTGTAGTGCGGGTAGCGGATTTAAGCTCGACCAAGATTTAGAAGAGGTCCAGCGAGATGATGTCGTATTTCTCTGTGGTGGCATCAATATTCAGGACGCAACCAGCAAAAGATTGATCAGCTGGATCCGCCGAGAATCCCGCCGAGGAATCACTTTGGGGGGGCTTTGCACCGCCGGGTATAGCTTGGCAAAAGCCGGATTATTGGAAGGCAAAAGGGCGACGATCCATTGGGAGAACCAAGACAGCTTCACCGAGGAATTTACCGAGGTTGAACTAACAAAGTCCGTTTTCGTGATTGACGGCAATCGGATCACAACGGCAGGCGGTACGGCATCAATTGATTTGATGTTAAAGATTGTCGCTATGGACCACGGCGAAGAATTGGCCAGCGCTGTCGCGGATCAGTTGATTTATTCTTCGATCAGGACCGACCAGGACACCCAACGCCTTAGCATCCCGACCCGGATCGGGGTTCGTCATCCCAAGCTTAGCCAAGTGATTCAAATGATGGAGTCTAATATTGAAGAGCCGATTAGCCCGTCCATTCTGGCAAAAGACGTCGGGATGAGCACACGGCAATTGGAACGACTGTTCCGGCGATATTTGGATCGCTCGCCCAAACGATACTATATGGAACTGAGGTTACAAAAAGCCCGTAACCTGTTGATGCAGACAGATATGAGTATTATCAACGTGGCCCTTGCCTGCGGGTTTGCGTCACCATCGCATTTTTCAAAATGCTACCGGGCCCATTATGAGACTACGCCTTATCGTGAACGCGGCATTCACGGCCAAAGGGCCCCGGAATAGGCATTGTCCGAACGATTACGGATAATCCTGCGGTTAACCTTTCATTAACCTTTGAAACCGACTTAATCAGCCAAATTTTCCCCGGCTCTTTTGGGGAACGCAACGATACCTGATAACGCATGCTCTTCAATTAGGAGCGCGCGTTATGGGTGGACTATTCTTTGTATTGATCGGTTTCCTGGGTCTGGCGGGATTTGGCTCTGGCGGGGTCGAAGACGACGCGTTTGACGACAGCATTGACCAGAATGATGCTGACTACGGGGATCAGCAGCAGTCCGATCAAAACAACGCTGACGAGCAACAAACTGAACAAGACGTCGGGGACGAACAGCAGGACGAAGAAGACGACAACCAGCAACAGGCCGGCCAAGACGACGCCGACCAACAGCAAAACGACCATGACGACGACGAGCAAACCGAAGAAGAAACACCTGTTTCCCTGGTAACCCCAATTGATTATGCGATTTTTGATGATGATGACGGCTTTGATGATGGCGTCGTCACGGCCACAGATGGCGATGACATCCTTTATGGTGGGCTGCGGTCTGACTTTCCCGATGCCGAACTAAAAGACACGACCACCCCAGATGATCAGATTTTCGGCGGGTTGGGCAATGACCAGATCTTCGGCGGCATCGGAAGCGACGAACTGGACGGTGGCGACAATGATGACAGGATCTTTGGCGGCAGCGGAGACGACGAAATTCGCGGTGGCGACGGCGCAGACTATGTCGAAGCCGGCGACAATAATGACCGTATCTTTGCCGGAGACGGTACCGATGAAATCTATGGCGGTGACGGCAATGATTTCCTGCGCGGCGAAGGCGACAGCGATTATGTCTATGGCGGCAAAGGCGATGACATCTTGGCCAACGCTGATTCAGAGGGCATCGATCACCTGTTTGGCGGCGAAGGAAACGACGTATTGGGCCCAGACAACTCTCTTGGCTTGGGCAATGTGATGTCTGGTGGCACGGGCGATGACTTCTTTGGAACCGTCCGTGGAAACCGGGAAATCCTTGATTTCGGGGATGATTCCGGCGGTTCTGGCGATGGTGATACCCTAAACAACGACTATCTGGACCTTTGGCAACGCTATGACACCCTGGCCGAGGCCAAAGCAGATCTAGAGCAGAACGGCGAGCTAACCAAATCGTTCTTCGGCTCTATCCAATTGGACGGCGTGTCTGCAGATGATCTAACCGAGGACAATACCGGCTTGTCAGATATTCCCGGATACGCTCATGCCGATTTCCAGACAGTTTTACGGGAGGGCGACGACAAGATTACAATCATTCAGCGTCCGATTGTGAATGGTGAAGCTACGATGTCCCTGGATTGGGGCGACGGCACGCAGGAAAGAGCGAGCTTGATGGACCAGCAATTCGCCTCGAAAACCTACGATATACCAGGGGTTTACGATGTGACGTATACTGTTGCCTCTAATGCCGAAGGCGGGATGACGGATACGGTGGTCTATAGAATTGATACGATAAACGGGACTGTCGATCTGCTGGAACCCGCCTGACTTTTG
>SPJP01000210.1 GCA_006844665.1 Paracoccaceae bacterium | reverse complement strand
CCATGTCGAAACTTGTAACCATCTATGGCGGATCTGGCTTTGTCGGGCGTTACATCGCGCGGCGGATGGCGAAAGAAGGATGGCGCGTTCGCGTTGCTGTTCGTCGGCCGAATGAAGCGCTTTTTGTGCGTCCCTACGGTGTTGTTGGTCAGGTGGAACCTGTTTTGTGCAACATCCGCGACGATGCTTCTGTCCGTGCGGCCCTACAAGGCGCAGACGCTGTAGTTAACTGCGTTGGTATTCTGGCCGAAGGTGGCAAGAACACGTTCGAAAACGTCCAAACCGATGGGGCTGAACGTGTTGCCCGTTTGGCTGCCGAGGAAGGGGTAGAAACTCTTGTTCACCTGTCTGCAATTGGTGCGGATGCCGAGGCAGAGGCAGAGTATTCGAAAACCAAAGCTTTGGGCGAAGCCGCCGTTCTGGCGCATTTCCCAACAGCGATGATTCTGCGCCCTTCCATCATTTTTGGCGCGGAAGACCAGTTCTTCAATCGCTTTGCCGGTATGGCGCGGATGGCGCTGGTCTTGCCTTTGGTCGGCGCGAACACGAAATTCCAAGCGGTCTATGTGGACGACGTTGCGAAGGCTGCTGTTGCAGGAGCCTTGGGCACTGTTGCCCCCGGTATTTACGAGCTGGGCGGACCAGAGGTGCAAAGCTTCCGTGGTTTGATGAAAGAAATGCTGGCCGTGATCAGCCGCCGCCGTTTGGTCGTAAGAGTTCCCTTCTGGATCGGTAGCATCATGGGCAGCGTTTTGGATTTTGGCCAGGCGATCACCTTTGGCCTGTTCAACAACGGTATCTTAACTAGGGATCAGGTTAAAAACCTACGGGTGGATAATGTGGTTGCCGAAGATGCCAAAGGCTTTGCCGATCTGGGTATCGTGCCGGTAGATCTGTCTTCAGTGCTTCCTGATTATCTGTGGCCATACCGCCCGTCAGGGCAGTACGACGCAATTAAATCAAGCGCTAAAAACCTGAAGGCCTAGGTGTAGGCGATCCCCAACAGGATCAGGCCAAACACAATCCGGTAGATCACGTAAGGCGTGAAGCTGACGCTGCGCAGCAAGCGCATCATGATCACCAGGGCCAATAGGGCGGATATAAAGGCGAACATGGCTGCAATCGCTCCGTCACGGGCGGCTGCAACATCTGCTTCTGCGATAACCTCGACCCCCAAGACGGCGGCCGATGCGATGATCACGGGGATCGACATCAGCATCGATACCCGGGCGGCGTCTTCACGCCCGTAACCTAGGAACCGCGCGCCTGTGATTGTGATGCCAGATCGTGACGTGCCAGGGATCAAAGCCACGGCCTGCCACAAACCCATTATAATCGCGTGCTTCAGACTCCATTCTTCGGCCCTGCGTGTCACGGGGCTTTTTTGGTCCGCCCAGTAAAGAACGACGCCAAAGATCAGCATGGTCCAGCCGATCACGGCGACGGACCGCATCATGTCGTCAATGCCTGTCAGCTTTAGCGCCAGGCCGAATACAATTGCGGGAACAGTGGCGACAGCCAACAACAAGGCCAACCATGCGCCTTTGTCGTCCAGCTGCCAGCGTAGTAACTTTGGTATGCCTGCCACCGCCAACGCGACGTCGCGCCAGAAATACAAAACGACCGCGCCAAGGGTGCCGACATGGACCGCCACATCAATGACCTGTCCTTGATCGCTCATGCCGGTCAGTTGCGGCAATAAAATCAAGTGGCCTGAGGAAGAAATTGGCAGAAATTCTGTGATGCCTTGGATGACAGCGACCAGAAAAAGGTGGAAAAGGGTCATGGGAATATCTTTGTGATTCGAGTTAGCTGGACCTTAACGGTGTTTCTAAAAATGATAATGCGACATATGGGTAAGCTATGCTGACCCATAATTGACCATGATCAGCAGATTTTTTCGCAGCACACCCCAAAAAACGAAAAAAAGGTCAGCATAACTTACTTGCTTAACTGGTGGCAGTCCTATAGGACGACCAAGCCTATCGTGTTGGAGAGCTTTTTTATGGCAAAACAGCCAATGTTAAAATTCGTGTCCGTAGATAAACAGATGCCCGAAAAACGGCCTCCGAATCTGCGTAAAGAAGACTTCAACGAGATCTACGCGCAATATGCGACCGACAAAGCAGCAGAGCAAGCAAGCCGCTGCAGCCAGTGCGGCGTGCCCTATTGCCAAAGCCATTGTCCATTGCACAACAACATTCCGGATTGGCTGCGTTTGACCGCTGAGGGCCGCCTGCAGGAAGCATATGAGATTTCGCAAGCCACGAACACATTCCCGGAAATCTGTGGTCGTATCTGCCCGCAGGACCGTCTGTGCGAAGGCAACTGCGTGATCGAACAGTCCGGCCACGGCACAGTTACTATCGGTTCAGTTGAAAAATACATCACCGACGCAGCATTTGAAAATGGCTGGGTTAAACCCATCGCGCCAAGCGTTGAACGAACCGAAAGCGTTGGTGTCATTGGGGCAGGACCTGGTGGATTGGCCGCGGCGGACATGTTGCGGCGCGCGGGCCTGCAGGTAACCGTATATGATCGCTATGACCGCGGCGGTGGCCTGCTGACCTACGGCATCCCAGGCTTTAAGCTGGAAAAAGACATTGTGCTAAAGCGCGTGTCGCAGCTGGAAGACGGCGGCGTCGAAATGAAGCTGAACACCAATGTTGGTGAAGACATCAGCTTTGCAGACATCCGTGCCAAACACACTTTCGTTCTGATCGCGACGGGCGTTTACAAATCCCGTGATCTTGGCGGGCCGGGTGCTGGCGCGGATGGCATCGTCAAAGCGCTGGATTTCCTGACTGCAAGCAACCGCAAGAGCTTTGGCGACCCGGTGCCAGAATTCGACAATGGCGAGCTGAACGCCGAAGGCAAGCGCGTCGTCGTTATCGGCGGCGGCGATACCGCGATGGATTGTGTGCGCACATCTATCCGCCAAGGTGCGACCAGCGTGAAATGCCTGTATCGCCGTGACCGCGCAAATATGCCGGGCAGTCAGCGCGAAACCCAGAACGCCGAAGAAGAAGGCGTGGAATTCGTGTGGCTCAGCGCGCCAAAAGGCTTTACCGGATCACCCGTTGACGGTGTGATGGTTCAGAAAATGCGATTGGGTCAGCCCGATGCGACAGGCCGCCGTTCCCCCGAAGTGATCGAGGGTGCCGACTATGTCGAAGGCGCCGATTTGGTGATCAAAGCCCTTGGGTTCGAGCCGGAGGAGCTGGTGACACTGTGGAACGAGCCAGAGCTGGAAGTGACCCGT
This sequence comes from Paracoccaceae bacterium, assembly GCA_006844665.1. GTDB lineage: Bacteria > Pseudomonadota > Alphaproteobacteria > Rhodobacterales > Rhodobacteraceae > Dinoroseobacter. Next base: position 1,933 of record SPJP01000210.1, on the reverse strand, counting down.
TGGGGTACAATCAAGGCCGATTGGCAAACCCACGAAACCAACCTGCCCGGCGTCTATGCCGTCGGCGATATCGTACGCGGCGCTAGCCTGGTTGTTTGGGCCATTCGCGATGGACGCGAAGCCGCCGAAGCGATCATCGAAAAAGTGACGAGCGCCTCACGGGTCGCCGCCGAGTAAGCACAGAAAAAGGGCCGATGCGTTTGTTTTAGCTGCCGCGCCGGAACCCAGCTTTTCAGATTTCGACCATTTGAACTGTTTGAATGGTCGCCCCGAACAAGACCCCCGCCCCGTGGGGAAGGAGACCCAATATGACCAAATTCGATCTAGAATGGGCAAAGAACGAAGAAGCCAAGCGCGCCTATATGGTGGAAAATGGCCTCTATGATGAAAGCGAAGAGCATTCCTCTTGTGGGGTTGGCCTTGTCGTTGACGTGAACGGCCAGAAATCTCGGAAAGTGGTCGAAGCTGGCATTTCCGCTTTGAAAGCTGTTTGGCACCGGGGTGCAGTAGACGCAGACGGAAAAACCGGCGATGGCGCGGGTATCCATGTGGAAATTCCGCAGGACTTTTTCGAAGCGCAGATCCGCAAGACTGGGCACGAGCCGAACGAAGACCGCATTGCCGTTGGCATGGTCTTCCTGCCGCGTGCCGATTTTGGTGCACAGGAAACTGGCCGCACAATTGTTGAAACCGAAGTCCTGCGTATGGGCTACTATATCTATGGCTGGCGCCACGTGCCGGTGGATGTGTCTTGCCTAGGCGACAAAGCCAACGCGACCCGGCCCGAGATCGAGCAAATTCTGATCTCAAACTCAAAAGGCGTGGACGAAGACACATTTGAACGCGAACTTTATGTTATCCGTCGTCGGATCGAAAAAGCAGCAGCAGCCGCGCAGATCACGGGTCTGTATGTGTGTTCGTTGTCCTGCCGTTCGCTGATCTACAAGGGCATGATGTTGGCCGAACAGGTCGCTGTTTTCTACCCAGACCTGATGGACGAGCGGTTCGTCAGCGGCTTCGCGATCTACCACCAGCGCTATTCAACCAACACATTCCCACAATGGTGGTTGGCCCAGCCGTTCCGCATGTTGGCCCATAACGGCGAAATCAACACGTTAAAGGGCAACGTCAACTGGATGAAAAGCCACGAGATTCGGCTGTCCTCGACCCATTTTGGCGACATGGCCGAAGATATTAAGCCAATTGTGCCCCAAGGGTCTTCGGACTCTGCGGCCCTTGATGCGGTGTTCGAAGTCTTGGTTCGCGCTGGGCGCAATGCTCCGATGGCGAAAACTATGCTGGTGCCAGAATCCTGGTCCAAGCAAGGGGAAGAGCTGCCCGAAGCGTGGCGCGATATGTATTCCTACTGTAACTCTGTGATGGAGCCTTGGGATGGCCCTGCTGCCCTTGCGATGACAGATGGCCGCTGGGTTTGCGCTGGCTTGGACCGCAACGGTCTGCGCCCAATGCGTTATGTCGTTACCGGCGACGGCCTGCTGATTGCCGGGTCCGAGGCTGGAATGGTGCCCACCGATGAAGCCACCGTTGTCGAAAAAGGCGCGCTTGGCCCGGGCCAGATGATTGCCGTCGATATGCAGGAAGGAACATTGTTCCACGACACCGAAATCAAAGACACATTGGCCAGCGAACGCCCCTTTGGCGATTGGGTCGGCAAGATTAACAATCTGGAAACAGAGATTGGTGGTTTGGATGAAGCCGCCATGTTCGAGGGCGCTGAATTGCGCGCCCGGCAGATCGCGGCTGGTTACACGATTGAGGAGCTGGAGCAGATCCTTGCCCCCATGGCCGAGGATGGCAAAGAAACGCTGGCTTCTATGGGCGATGACACACCAAGCGCGGTTCTGTCCAAAAAGTACCGTCCGCTTAGCCATTTCTTCCGTCAGAACTTTAGCCAGGTCACCAACCCCCCGAT
>SPJP01000211.1 GCA_006844665.1 Paracoccaceae bacterium | reverse complement strand
GACGCTTTTGGGGCGCTCTGTGTCTATATGTGCAGCGCTCGGCCAAGGGACTTGAGGGCGCTTTCTTGAACGGTTTCTGATAGCGTGGGGTGGGCGTGGATCGTCTCTGCTATATCGGTCAGGGTGGCGCCCATTTCTATTGCCAAAGAGAACTCTCCGGACAATTCGGAAACACCCGCGCCTACGGCCTGAATTCCCAAAAGAAGTTCGCTTTCAGGATCAGTGACGACACGGACGAAGCCTTCGCTGCGTTCCATGGTCATGGACCGGCCATTGGCGGCGAAGGGAAATACCGCCGCTTTCGCCCCTTCAACGTCGCCGGGCAGCGCGCCTACGGTGACAATTTCCGGGTCGGTAAAACACACCGCAGGCATGGCGCGTTTGTCCCAAACAGACGACATTCCGGCGAGATGTTCGGCAACAATCACACCTTGCGCCATGGCGCGGTGCGCCAACATCGGATCACCTGTGACATCGCCAATGGCAAAGACGCCGCGCATGGATGTGGCGCAGTGCTGATCGACAGAAACGAAGGGGCCGTTCATCGCCAAGCCCAGGTCCGGGAGCCCGAAGCCTTGGGTGACAGGCTGTCGCCCGATCGTGACCAGCACCTTGTCAGAGGCAATTTCACGGGAACCGTCTGGTGTGTCGACGCACAACGCCGATCCGTCATTCGACATGTTCTTTGCCTTGGCCGATAGAAGCAAGTCCACCCCTAGGTCTTGCAGGCGCGACATCACAGGTTTGGTGAGCTCTGCATCATATTGCGGCAGGATGCGGTCAGCGGCTTCAACAACTGTCACCTTGGCGCCAAGCTTGGCCATTGCCGTGCCGATTTCCAGACCGATATAGCCACCGCCGACCACGGTCAGGTTTTTCGGCACCTCTTGCAGGTTCAAAGCCTCGGTCGAGGAAATGATTTTTCCGCCAAAGGGAAGGGATGGCAGTTCGAACGGTTTTGAGCCGGTGGCGAGCACCAGGTTTTTGCAAGAAATACGCATTGGTCCATCGCTGGTGGCGACCTCGATTGTTTTGCCGTCAAGGATCTGCGCGTGCCCTGTGACGTAGCGCGTTTTTGCCTTTTTCAGCAGGCCCGATACGCCGCCAGTCAGCCTGTTCACAATACCGTCTTTCCACGCGACGGTTTTTGCCAGATCGATTTTCGGGCTTTTAACCGAAATTCCCAGATCATTTTGGCCAGAAAAATGAGAGGCCTTGGCAAATTCGTCTGCCGCGTGGATCAGGGCTTTGGACGGGATGCAGCCGATATTCAGGCAGGTTCCGCCGGGTTTGTCGCCTTCCACTACGATTGTGTCGATGCCCAGCTGGCCTGCGCGAATGCCGCACGCATAGCCGCCGGGGCCCGCGCCGATGATTAGAAGATTGCAGGTTTCAGTTTTCATGGATCAATCCTCCATAAACATCAAAGCGGGCGTTTCTAGAAGGTCTTTGATCCGCCGGACGAAGACAGCTGCGTCCCAGCCATCGATCACGCGGTGATCGAAACTGGCCGAGATGTTCATCATCTTGCGGGGCACAAACTGGGTGCCGTCCCACATTGGGCGCGTTGCCATCTTGTTGATGCCCAGAATGGCGACCTCGGGGTGGTTGATGATGGGGGTCGTGGCCACCGCACCCAGAGGGCCAAGCGAGGTGATGGTGATCGACGATCCGGTCAGTTCTTCGCGGGTTGCTTTGCCGGTTCGGGCGGCTTCGGACAGGCGCGCGATCTCGGCTGCTGTATCGAACAGGCCAAAGGCCTCGGCATGGCGCAGCACGGGAACCACCAAGCCGACATCGGTCATGGTTGCGATGCCTGTGTGAACCCCTTTGTGGCGTAGGATTACCTCCTGATCGTCGAGGTAGTGGGCGTTCATTTCGGGATGGTCGAGCACCGCTTTGGACAATGTCGCGACAACAAAGGGCAGAATCGTCAGTTTGGGTTTTTCGCCGCGGCCTGCGTTGAGTTTCGCGCGCAGGTCTTCCAGTGCGGTGACGTCCACTTCCTCGACGACTGTGATGTGCGGGATACGGGCATTTGCCAGGGACATCCTTTCGGCGATCTTGCGGCGCATGCCGACGACCTTGATTTCCTGGGACCCGGTTCGCGGGGAACGTCCGGTTTGTTGCCGTTGCGCGGGCTGTTGAAGCGCCTGATCGAACACGGCGTCAAGATCGGCGTGGGTGATCCGGCCAGCCGGGCCGGACCCCGCGACTTGCCTTAGATCAATGCCGCCGTCCCGGGCCCTGGCCCGAACCGACGGAGGGGCAAGAGGTGACGCGCCTTCGGCACGTGGGGCGAGAGGTGTTGCAGCTACCGGCTTGTCGGCGGGGGGCTTTACATCGCGTGTTGGTGAGGGCTGCGACGGGTTTTTCTGAGGTTCAGGTGCCTGTTGCGGTTCGGCGGCAGGTGCTGGTTCTTCAGCCTCGACCGGGGTTCCTTGGGGTGGCTCTGCCTCTGTTTCGATGCGCACAAGATCGGAGCCAACGGCTAGAACGTCGCCGATCTCTCCTCCGATCCAGATTACTTTGCCTTCGTAGAACGAGGGGATTTCTACCGTTACTTTGTCGGTCATCACCGCGGCGATGACGTCATCCTCTTTGATGATATCGCCGACTTTGACGTGCCATTCTGCCAATTCTGCTTCGGTGACGCCTTCGCCGACGTCGGGCAATTTGACCGGAAGAATATTCATTTAGTCCTCCATCGTTTTTTTCAGGGCGCGGGCCACACGATCGGGGCCTGGGAAGTAATCCCATTCGGTGGCATGCGGGTAGGGCGCGTCCCAGCCCGTGACCCGTTGCAGTGGGGATTTCAGATGCCAGAAACAGGCCTCTTGCACCTCGGCGATCAGCTCGCCGCCAAAGCCACTGGTTCGGGTGGCTTCGTGGACAACGACGCAGCGTCCGGTTTTTTCGACCGAGGCTTTGATGGTTTCAAGATCCAGCGGCAGAAGGCTGCGCAGGTCGATGATTTCCGCATCGATGCCGGACTGTTCCACGGCCGCTTCGGCCACATAAACCATTGTGCCATAGGCCAGAATGGTAACATCAGAGCCCGCGCGACGGATGTCTGCTTTGCCAATATCGACCGTATAATGGCCTTCGGGAACCTCGCCTGCTGGATGCTGGGCCCAGCCAACTGATTTGCCGGAATGATCGCCGTAGAAGGGCCCGTTATAAAGCCGCTTGGGTTCTAGAAATACCACTGGGTCGGGGTCTTCGATGGCTGCAATCAGCAGGCCTTTGGCGTCATAGGGCGTAGACGGGATGACCACCTTTAGCCCTGCGACATGGGTAAAGAGTGCTTCGGGGCTTTGGCTGTGGGTCTGGCCGCCAAAGATACCGCCCCCCGTTGGCATACGAACCACCAACGGGCAGGTGAACACCTCGTTAGAGCGGTGGCGCAAGCGCGCGGCTTCTTGGGTGATCTGGTCATAGGCGGGATAGACGTAGTCCGCGAACTGCACTTCGACGCAAGGCCGCATGCCCTGGGCGGCCATTCCTACGGCCATGCCGACAATGGCGCTTTCGTTGATGGGCGTGTCGAACACACGTTCTTCGCCGTGTTTGGCCTGAAGCCCGGCGGTACAGCGAAACACGCCGCCGAAATAGCCGACATCTTCGCCAAAGACCAAGACCTTTGGGTCCTGTGCCAGCTTGACATCCATCGCGTCGCGCAATGCTTCGATCATCGTCATTTTTGGCATATCAGAACCCCATTTCCTGGCGTTGACGCCGCAAATGGTCCGGCATTTCTGCGTAAACACCTTTGAAGATCGTAGAAGGAGACGTCGGTTTCGGGTTCACGAATGTGCCATAGGATTCCACGTCTTTCTGAACTGTTGTGACATGGTCCAGAATTTCAGCTTGGGCTTGCACATGGCGTTCTTCTGACCAAAGGCCAATTTGGATCAAATGGGCTTTTAGCCTTTCGACCGGATCGCCCAAGGGCCAGGCGCTGGCTTCATCCTTGGGGCGGTAAGCAGATGGGTCGTCCGAGGTCGAATGGGCCGCCACGCGGTAGGTGAACCATTCGATGGCGACAGGGCCGTGGCCTGCACGCGCCCGTTCAACGGCCCATTTCGATACTGCTGCCACGGCAAGGTAGTCGTTGCCGTCCACCCGCAGCGCTGGGATGCCATATCCGCGTGCCCGCGAGGCATAGGTGCGGGATCCGCCCGTGGCGACGCCGGTATAGGTCGAGATTGCCCACTGATTGTTCACAATGTTCAGGATCACCGGTGGCCGGTAGACAGATGCGCTGAGCAGGGCCGCGTGGAAATCGTTGGAGGCAGTGGCCCCGTCGCCGATCCAGCCGGCAGCGATCTGGCCATTGTTGCTGAGCGCGTTGGCCATGGCCCAGCCCACCGCTTGAACATATTGCGTTCCAAGGTTGCCCGAGATGCTGAAGAACCCATAATCGCGCGACGAATGCATGATTGGCAATTGCCGACCTTCCAAGGGATCGCATTCGTTGGAATAGATCTGCCCCATCAGGTCGCGCAAAGGATAGTCTGCTGCGATCAGCAAGCTTTGCTGGCGATAGGTGGGGAAATTCATATCCCCTTGATCTAGCTGGCGCTGAAAGCCACAACCGATGGCTTCCTCTCCCGTACACAACAGATAGAACGACGTCTTACCCTGACGCTGCGCATTCAACAGGCGTTGGTCGACCGCGCGCATGGTCAGCATGTCGCGCAGGCCCTGAAGCAGCGCGTCGGGATCCAGATCCGCGATGTAGTCGGCCCAAGGGCCAACCGCGTCGCCTTCATCATTCAGCACGCGGATCATCCCGTTTGCATAGTCGCGGCTGTCGCTTGCCTGAAGATCCAGAGGTGGTACATCCAGCGCCCCGGCTGGTGGAATGTCGATGGAGGAGAAATCCGGTGCCTCATCCGGGCGGGCAGGGGGCTGGGGGAAGGTGAGCTTTGGTTTCTGGGTCATTTGGCCTGCATCCTTGTTCCGGCGTCCAGGCGGATGACCTCGCCGTTCAACATGGTGTTGCTGGCGATATGCAGAGCGAGTGCGGCGAATTCTTCAACTCGGCCAAGGCGCGGCGGGAATTCGGAGGTTTGGGCCAGCGCATCTTGGACCTCTTGCGGGAAGGCTGTGACCATGGGGGTGGCAAAGATGCCCGGCGCAATCGCGACGACGCGGATGCCGGATTTGGCAAGGTCGCGGGCCATGGGCAGTGTCA
>SPJP01000216.1 GCA_006844665.1 Paracoccaceae bacterium | reverse complement strand
AGCACAGACACCGGCTGGATTTTCACCGCCGATCACGTGAAAGAAACCTATGCGATGAAGTCATTGGCCCAGCGGTTGATGGCCCAGATCTCGGCCGAGTTCGCGGCGCGTGGTGTAGGGTTCGGCATTATGGTCGCCCCGCCCCGCCCGATCATCGCCGGTCAAGATCCAGTTGGGGCCACATTGGACGGCGCCGCCTATGATTTGGCCGGTGCTGCCAGCAGCTTTGATCAGCTGATCGCCGAGCTGAATGAAAGCGGCGCGGTTGCACCAAACCTGGCTTCTGCAGCCCTAGCTGATCCTGCACTGGCCGAAGACTATTATTTCAAGCGCGATACGCATTGGACCCCACTCGGTGCCGCCGTCAGCGCCTATGCTTTCGCCGATGCTGCAAAAGCCGCCTGGCCTGACTTATTCCAAGCAGACACCGCATTGGTCCGACCAACGGATGCAAACGACATCTACAGCGAAAAAGGGTCCTTGGCAGCGGTGGTCGAGGCCACATGCGGCACCCGTCCCGACCCAGAGCTGACCCCATATGTCTCTTTCGAAGGTGGGCTGCAGCGCGGGTTGCTGGATGACTTGCCCGAAGGCACACCGAAAGTGGCCCTGTTGGGAACAAGCTTTTCCAACCGCTATGAAGAAGACGCCTACCGCGTAGCCGATGCGCTGGAAAACGCTCTTGGGGCATCGGTCGACAATTATTCGTTCACCGGGGGCGGCATGACCGGCGCGCTAGAATCCTTCATTCTAAACGGCAAGCTGTCCGACGGCGGCTATGATCTGATCTTGTGGGAAGTGCCCTATACCCAAAGCTTCAATTCGACCAGCAACCTGTACCAATTGTTGGGGGCGTTGCAGTATGAAGCGGGCGCGGCCGCGGGAGGTTCTCAGGTCGCGTTGGGTGCTACCGACGAAGTTGAGTTTGACCTAAGCGGCGGCGCGCCGACAGGGATCACCCTGTCTGTTGCATCGGACGAGATGCGCCGCGTCACATTGAAGGTGGTCTATGATGACGGCAAGAAAGAGACGATCAAACTGCAGCGCAGTACGCGTATTCCAGCCGACCAAAGGGTCGATCAATGGTCTGCCCGGTTCTCGCCCAGCGGCAGCCGGGTGATCACCGGGCTAAGCGCCGAATTCACCCCGAACGCGCCAGGCGCTGGGGCGACGGCTACCTTGTGGTCGCAGTAGACGAAACGGATTAAACGACGAGGGTTGCCATCCGGCGCAACGCCAATGTGTAACCCTCGATCCCCATGCCCGCGATCACCCCATCGGCACGGTGGGTGACATAGGAATGGTGGCGAAAGCTTTCGCGCTGATGGATGTTCGAGATATGGACCTCTAACACCGGGGCTTCGAACATGTTCAGCGCGTCCAGAATGCCAACCGAAGTATGGGAATAGGCCGCCGGGTTGATGATGATGCCCGACGCCACGCCCCTTGCCTGCTGAATCCAGTCGATCAGCTCGCCTTCATGGTTTGACTGGCGAAAATCGACCTTTAGGCCCAGCTCGGTACCGAGAGTTGCGCAGTTCGCTTCGACATCTTTCAGGGTCGCATGGCCGTAAACCTCGGGCTGGCGCTGGCCCAGTAGATTCAGGTTTGGGCCGTTCAGGATCAAGATGGTTGCTGACATCGGGGGCTCTCCGCTTAATTCTTTCTGGCTGGTTACCCGAATTCGGACGGTTTGTCGTTACCTATAGCGTGTTCACGTTTTGCCGGCGCGAACCAAGGCCAGTTGAGGGAATTGTCGACGATAGCCCACTAGCAGGTCTTGGAAGAAACTGTCCGCATCCAAATGTTTGGGTAAGCCTATATGCTGGCTTGGGCGGATCACGCGGTCTTCGCCCAGGTCTTTTAGAAAGGCGTTCAAAGCCTCGAACACTTGCGCCTTTGGCGGGGTCATAATCAGGATGGCGTGTGACAGCACCGCTTGGCGGCCAGGTTCGGATTTGCAGCGGCGAAAGCGTTGGGCGGTCCCAGCGAATTTCAGCCCGTTATAGGTGATGTTATAAGCGCCATCGCAAAAGGCCCCGTCCACAAACCCGTAATCCGCCTTTGGGCCCAGCAGATCAAAGATCGGGCTGCAAAGCGTGTCAAATGTCGATTTAATATCGGGGGCTTGCCCTGCATCCAGTGCGTAGCACAGGGTTGCGTTCGCGATTCCTGGGCCCTGGGGGGTGACATCCCCGCTGGTGACGCGAAACGACACTGGCCAGCCACGTGAGCTTGACGCCTGACAAGCAGCTTGTACGTTTGGTTTTGTGCGAAAACTGGCCGGGGCGACCAGGGATTGGGGAGATTGCCAAAAGCCAACGAAAGCTTTGTGCGCCGAGGATGCGACCGCATCCAGCAAGGTGACCTCGCCGGGCAAGGCTTCTTCAACTGGCAGATTTAGCAGCATTTGACGGCTCTCTTTCCACCGTGATCTAGCCCGGAGAAGCAAGAAAAAACAAGATCTGTCGAAAATGGTTTTCAAATCTGATCGCATTGGGCAGGCTGCGGAAAAGCCCCGTGTTGAAAAGGAAAACGCGATGTCCAAAGATCCATTGTTGCAGCCGTTCCGGATCAAGCATCTGACGTTGAAAAACCGGATCATGACGACCTCGCACGAGCCGAACTATGCAGAAGACGGCCTGCCCAAAGACCGCTACCGCGCCTATCATGTGGAACGTGCGAAAGGTGGGGTCTCGATGGTGATGACAGCCGGGTCGGCCATTGTGTCCCGGGACAGCGCGCCGTCTTTCGGGAACCTTTTGGCCTACCAGGACGAGATCGTGCCATGGATGGCCAAATTGGCCGAGGAGTGCCGCGCCGAAGGTTGTGCCGTGATGATCCAACTGACCCATCTGGGTCGGCGGTCCCATTGGGGAAATGGCGACTGGCTGCCCACGATCAGTGCGTCCGGCCACCGAGAAATTGCCCATCGCGGGCAGTCCAAAGCGGCCGAGCTGTGGGATATCGAGCGGATTATTCAGGACTATGCCGATGCGGCGGAACGGATGAAAGCGGCTGGGTTAGACGGGATCGAGATCGAATCCTATGGCCATTTGATCGACCAGTTCATGTCAGACGTCACCAATGAACGGGCCGACAGCTATGGCGGGGCCTTTGAAAACAGGATGCGCTTTGCCGACCGCGTTTTGCAGGCCGTTCGGAACAGGGTTGGGCCAGACTTTATCGTGGGCATCCGCCAAGTTGTAGATGAGCTATACGGCGAAAAAGGGATCACCGAAAGCGAAGGCCATTCCATCGTCGCCCATCTGGAACAACAGGGCTTGGTGGATTTCATGAACGTTATCCGGGGGCGCGTGGATTCCGACCCGTCCCTAACGGATGTTATTCCCGTGACTGGCATGGCATCCGCCCCGCATCTGAAATTCGCGGGCCATATCCGCGAAAAAACCAACCTGCCGGTGTTCCATGCCGCAAGGATTCCGGATGTCGCCACAGCGCGCTATGCGGTCCAATCGGGGCAATTAGACATGGTCGGCATGACCCGGGCCCATATGGCCGATCCTCATATTGTGCGAAAGATTATAGAGGGGCGCGAAGACGATATCCGACCTTGCGTTGGCGCGACCTATTGCTTGGATCGCATTTATTTGGGCCAGGATGCGGTTTGCACTCATAATGCGGCCACAGGGAGGGAACTGACCCAGCCCCATGTCGCCCTGCCCGCACCTGTGCAGCGCAAGGTCGCCGTTGTTGGCACTGGTCCTGCCGGGCTAGAGGCCGCCCGTGTTTGTGCCGAACGGGGGCATCAGGTTGTGGTATATGAGGCCTCGAACACCGCCGGGGGTCAGGTTGCGCTGGCAGCACAAAACCCGCGCCGCAAAGAGCTGCTAAGCATCATAGATTGGCGGATGCAGCAATGTGCGGCCCGCGACGTTGCGTTTCATTTCAACACCTGGGCCGAAAGCGACGATATCCTGCAACTGGCCCCGGACGTTGTCTTTATCGCGACCGGCGGCATGGCCAAGACCGATTCCGTTGGTGTAGGCCAAGATCTGGCCGTGACCGCGTGGGATATCATCGCAGGGGACGCAAAGCCGGGGGGCCACGTTCTGGTCTATGACAATGTGGGCGATCACACGGGCCTGCAAGCCTGCGAAGTGCTGGCCAATTCAGGCGCGAAAGTCGAGCTGATGACCCCGGACCGCCAAATTGCTGGCGATGTGATGGGCATGAACCTGACGCCCTATATGCGGGCTTTGCAGGGGTTGGATGTGACCTTTACCATAGCCTCGCGCCTAACCGCGATCACGCGGGACGGCAATCAACTGGCCGCTCAGATCGGCAGCGATTTCGTGGACACGCTGCAACGTCAGAAAACCTACGACCAGATTGTTGTGAACGACAGCACGTCACCGCTGGACGAGATTTACCACGATCTGGTGCCCCATTCCCGCAACCTTGGCACGGTGGATCACGACGCGCTGATCAACGGCCTGCCCCAGACTTTGGCAACCAACCCGGACGGCAAATTCCAGCTTTTCCGGATCGGGGACGCGGTGACCGGGCGCAACATTCATGCAGCGATCTATGACGGTCTGCGCTACGGCAAGGCAATTTAGCCCTAACCACTGCCAACTTAAAAAACCATGTCCGATAGTCTTTTGCCGCTTGCACTTGATGCAATCTGGCGAAACAAACGACGCCGGATAGGAGAACACTCATGCCAGACCAAAGCCCAGCCTTGAACAGTTATGACGTCGTGATTGTCGGCGGGGCGATCTATGGGTCTTCGGCCGCATGGTTTCTAACCGATAATCCCGGTTTCGACGGCAGAATCCTGGTTGTGGAAATGGACCCCAGCTATGAAAAATGTTCGACCGCACATACGAACAGCTGCATCAGACAGCAGTTCAGCCGCAGCCTGAACGTCGAGATTTCCCGATTTGGGGCCCAGTTCATCAAGAACCTGCGCAGTTTCATGGGCGGTGATCCAAGGGTCCCGGATCTGTCGATCCAGAGCTTTGGTTATATGTACTTGGCCGACACGCCGGGGTTTGCGGACACATTGGCGGCTTCGGCCAAGGTGCAGCAACAGGCGGGATCAGCGACCGAGTTGCTGTCGCCCGAAGACATCAAGCGCCGCTATCCGTTCTATGCTGTGGATGACATTTTACTGGGCAGCATCAACACCGTGGATGAAGGCTATTTCGACGGCGGCACCTTGTTTGACTGGTGGCGCAGGTCGGCCAAGGAACGGGGGGTTGAATATATCTCGAACGAGGTCGTGGCGATGGGGCTGGCCCCGTCAG
>SPJP01000217.1 GCA_006844665.1 Paracoccaceae bacterium | reverse complement strand
CTTAGGGGGCCGCGCGGGCGGTGATATTTGAACGACCGGCCCATCAGGCGCACGCCATTGGCCAGAAGGGCCGAGGCCAGCGTGTCGCCCGCGTGGCCGGTATAGCTGCGGCCGTCGAAGGTAAAGCTTAGGGATTGGCTGTGGTCGATCAAGCCGCCATCTAGTCTGTTGGGCAGGGTCATTGTGCACCCCCTGATTTGCGCGCCCGTGCCACGTCCCGGGCCAGCTGGACCGAGGTAATCTGATGGGTGGTGGTGTCGCGGGTGAGGACCAGCCAGGACCGGTCGCCTTGTTCGTGAAACCACAGTTCGGCATGGGGGCCGGCGGGGTTGTCGCGCAGGTATCCGTATTGGGTGAACTGGTCCAGCGCGTCGGGGGCCTGCCAATCGGGGCGGTCCAGCAGGGCGGCGTCGCCCAGATAGGTGAATTCTGCACTGTCGCGGGGGCCCAGCAGGGGGTGATTGATGATCATGGCTTGGGGTCCCTCAGTGCAGGTTCGGCTGGTTGCCCACGCCTTTTTCATCGATCATCCGCCCTTTGGCGAAGCGGTCGAACCGGTAGGCGGTGGCGGTGGGATGAGGCGTGTCGGTGGCCAGCAGATGGGCATAGGCATAGCCCGAGGCCGGGGTGGCCTTGAACCCGCCGTAACACCAGCCGCCGTTGAAATAGAGCCTGTCGATATGGGTACGGTCGATGATGGGCGAGCCGTCCATGGACATGTCCATCACCCCGCCCCACATGCGCAGCAGGCGGGCGCGGCCCAGCATCGGGAAGATCGCCATGCCGCCTTCGCAGACGTCTTCGACCACCGGCAAGTTGCCGCGCTGGGCGTAGGAGTTGTAGCCGTCGATATCGCCGCCAAAGACCAATCCGCCTTTGTCAGATTGGCTGCAATAGAAATGGCCCGCGCCAAAGGTGATGACCCCGGGCAAGACGGGTTTTAGGCCCTCGGACACAAAGGCTTGTAGCACGTGGCTTTCGATCGGCAGGCGCATGCCCGCCTTGGCCAATAGGCGGCCCGACGATCCGGCGACGCAAGACGCGACCTTGCCCGCACCGATGAACCCTTTGGATGTTTCAACCCCTGTGCAGGTGCCGTTTTCGATGCGAAAGCCTGTCACTTCGCAATTTTGGATGATGTCGACGCCGTGGCTGTCGGCGCTGCGCGCATAGCCCCAGGCCACCGCATCATGGCGCACGGTGCCGCCCCGGTGTTGGGCCAGCCCGCCCTTGATCGGAAAGCGGGCATTGTCGACGTTTAGAAACGGGTAGCGGTCCTGGATTTGCTGGGTGGTCAGCAGTTCGGCATCGGCGCCGTTCAGGATCATGGCATTGCCGCGCCGGATGAAAGCGTCGCGCTGGGCGTCGGAATGGATCAGGTTCAGAATGCCGCGCTGGCTGACCATCGCGTTGTAATTCAGATCCTGTTCCAACCCTTCCCAGAGTTTCAGCGAAAACTCGTAAAACGGCTCGTTCCCGTCGAGCAGGTAATTGGAGCGAATGATGGTGGTATTGCGCCCGACATTGCCGCCGCCGATCCAGCCTTTTTCGATCACGGCGATTCGTTTTTTGCCAAAGATTTTTGATAGATAATGGGCCGTGGCCAAGCCGTGGCCGCCGCCGCCAATGATGACGTAATCATAGCTGGGCTGCGGGTCTGGCGAGCGCCAGGCTTTTTCCCATCCTTTGTGCCCTGTTAAGGCTTCTTTAATAACTCTGAGGCCAGAATATCGCATTAGATCGGACTCCTTCAGGTTCAGGAAACAGGAAATGAGCGCCAAAGTCCGGCCCTTTCGGACCGGGACCTGCCAAAATGCGACTCTGTCGGGAAGAATTTGGCGGTGATGGGGGGAAGCTGGCCGCGCGCTGATGCTGTGCGGAATCCCCTTGGCTGCATGGTTTGGTCTTGGCTGGAAAATGGCAAGGCTGGGGCGCCGGGTTGACCGAACGTTTCCGGGCCGTGTGCAATTTCCCGTGGCGAAATGGATTGTTCCCGCACAGTGCCTGAATTTACCCTGAAAAGTTAAATTTGTTTGAGCACAGATCGCCCAGTTTTATTCAGTTAATCAATTGGCCGTCCCTTTTGGGGGGTGGCTTTCACGTTGAAAACTGGATGGTCAAATGTGTTTGTGTGGATGTGCCGGATTGGCGGTTGAGATGGCAGGGCGTGGGGGCGCTTTGGCAGCAGGAAACCGAACGATGTTGGTCCATTCACCCGGTGGTGGTGACGCAACCGGCCCGTTTGGCGGTTCCAAATTTTCAACTCAGAGCGTTGTGGGGCAGGGATCTGATACATCCTTCGGCCTTGCACGTTTGATTACACATGCATTCGCGGGGAAATCGTAATGTCGGTTATTAAGACGTCAAAAACGTGGTCGGTTGAGCAGTGGAGCGTTCCGCTGGAGCTGAAGCTGGACGAGGTTTCCACCGACAGGGCGCCGGACGCCTTTGTGATCGGATCCGGTGCGATCCAGGACATTGCGCGCCCTGCTGACGCGGAAGAGGGTTTGTCCCATGTGACGCGCTATTCTTCGACCTTCACGACGGATGAGTCGAACGAGCCGTTTACCTTCCATATGGGGGCCTGCGGCGAGGCGGCTATCTTTGTGGATGGCGTGGAAATCGGACGACTTGATTCCTCGACCCTGGATGGGGCGCAGGCGGCGACCTGCCCGATCACCGGGGCCAGCTATTGCTTGTGCGAAACCAAGGGTGGTTACGACACGGATAACTTTAACCTGAACCTGGGCCCGGGCCTGCACACGTTGGAAGTTGTCTATCTGGCCCATCCGGCCAGCACGGGTGTTGCGCTGGATTGGACGCCGGGGGATGCCGGGCGGCAGACGCTGGACCTGATCATGAACGACGCGCCAGACGATATTGACGAAGAGGGCGACGGGGAATGGGGCTCGGTCGTGGACTGGCCGGTGATCCCGATCCACTCGATCGTTCTGCCGGACGGAAACGTTCTGACCTTTGGCACGGGCGAAGACGGCCAGCAGGGCGCCCAGTTCGTCTATGACGTCTACAACCCTGAAACAGGCACCCACTTTACCCTGCCCAACACTTTGGGCACCGATATTTTCTGTTCGCAGATGGTGCTGGACCCGAAAAGCGGCAACGTTGTGATCATGGGCGGCGACATTCGCGGCAATCCGGATGTTGGCGGGGTGAACCGCGGTGTTGATGACATCACGATTTTCAACACCAAGACCTATACGCTGGAAGAAGCGCCTGAAGATCTGATCTACGAGCGTTGGTATGCCAGCGTCGCGACCTTGTCTGACGGTTCTATCCTGACCGTGGGCGGTATCAACGGCGCGGGTCAGGCCAGCCTGATCCCCGAGATTTACGACAGCGAAGGCGGCGTCCGCGAACTGACGGGTGCCCAGATGAACGGCATGTCTTACCAGTACCCAAGCGTTTGGGAACGGGCCAATGGGGACGTCGTGATCGTTGAAAGCAGTGGCCGCGATATCTTCTTGCTGGACACCGACGGGGCAGGATCCATGTCCAAGGTTGGCAGCCTGCCGTTCAATACCAGCTGGGTCGATCCAGCAATCATGTTTGCCGAAGACAAGGTCCTGATGGTCGACCGAGACGGCGGCTTGTGGGAAGGCGATTTGTCGACCCAAGTGCCCAGCTTTGAAAAGGTCGCCGATCTGCCCGGTGGTCGCAACAACGGCAACCTGGTTCTGAACACGGACGGGTCTGTGACGATTGTGGGCGGGACGGAAGAAGACGGTGCCGGTTACGGTGGGAACTCTTTGGCTGGGGCCCAGAAAATGGCCATCCGCTATGACCCCGATACCCAATCCATCGAGATTTTGGAATCCGAGGAACTGGCGCGTCTGTACCATTCCACGGGTACCTTGTTGCCCGACGGCACGATCCTGTCTGCAGGCGGCGGTGCGCCGGGGCCATTGACCAACTTGAACGGTCAAATCTACCGTCCGGCCAATCTGTTTGATGATGATGGAAACCTGGCAGAACGTCCTGAGATCTGGGACGCGCCCAGCAATATCAGCGCGGGCGACACCTTTATCATGAAGGTATCCGACGCCAATGACATCCAGTCGATTGGTGCGGTCCGGTCCGGCGGTATTTCCCATTCCACCAACGTAGATGGCCGGTTCGTAGAGCTGGATTACACAGTTATTGATGACGAAACCATCGAAGTGACCGCGGTGGAAGGCAACGTGATGTTGCCCGGCCTGTGGATGGTCAGCGTGATTGATGGCAATGATGTGCCGTCCGTGTCTACCCTGATGGGTGTCGATATGGCGCCGCTGAATGAAGGTTCGGAAACAGTTTGGGAAGCAACGGCCACGGTTCGTTTTGACGACATCTATGGCGGTGATTTTCAGCGCATCTTTGATTTTGGCAGTGGTTCCGACCAAGACAGTATCCTGCTGGGCCAATATGGCCGGACGGATGATTTGTACTTCCGCGTGAAAACCGACGATGGGATTGCGCAGATACGGGCGCAAGGGGCGATTGAGCAGGGCGAGCTGTCGACCTTTACCGTCGAGATTGACGAAAACGGCCTGATGCAGCTGTACAAGAACTCGTCTTTGATTGCGCAAGGTCCGGGCTATATCCCAGCGGATGTAGAGCGGGACAACAATCTGGTTGGCGCGTCTAACTGGGAAGCCGACGATGATTTGATCGGCGAAGTTGTGTTCCTGGAACATTCAGACATCGGTGGCGACATCGTCAATTGGGAACCCCCCGTTGATTGGGAGCCCCCTACCACGCCAGAGCCTGGAGACTTTGCCTTTGAGGTCGATGTTACCATTCGGTTCGATGATCTGGGGTCAGGCAGCTTTCAGCGCGTGTTTGATTTCGCCGATGAGCCTGGACAGGACAATGTGTTCCTGGCGCAGTTCAGCTCGGGCAACGATCTGATCTTTAGGCAGCATCAGGACAACCAATCCCCTGAAATCATTATGAATGATGTTCTGGTCAACGGAGAGATCGCAACGTTTTCGGTCAAGATTGACTATGAGGGCGAGGTTTTCGTCTACAAGAATGGCGATTTGATCGGACAGGGCCAGGGCTTGGTTCCCAATGATGTGGACCGGTCCAGCAACCTTGTGGGTCAGTCGAACTACTGGTGGGATTCCAACCTGAATGGCGAGATCCTGAAAGTCGATCTGCACGACACTGATATTGGCGGCCCGATTGCGAATTGGACAGCGCCAGAGGTTGTGTTCGACGTTGATGCAACGGTTCGTTTTGACGATCTGGACGGTGGCGAATGGCAGCGGGTCTAT
>SPJP01000214.1 GCA_006844665.1 Paracoccaceae bacterium | reverse complement strand
GGCAAGATCGACGGCAAAGGCAAGGTCGACGGCAAAATTGACGGAAAAGTCGACGGCAAAGGTAAGGTCGACGGCAAAGTTGATGGCAAGGTCGACGGTAAAGGTAAGGGCAAGATCGACGGCAAAGGTAAGGGTAAAGTCGACGAGAACGAAAACCCAAATGCACAGAACGACACCGCCTCCTCTAACGAAGATGGCTCTGTCGCGATCAACGTCCTTGCAAACGACAATGACCCGGACGGTGACACAATCGTCATCCAAAGCTTTTCCCAGCCGCCGAACGGCACGGTCACGCTGAACGGCAACGGAACGCTGCAGTATACGCCGGACCCAGATTTCAACGGGACGGATTCATTTACCTACACAATCGTCGACCCCGATGGCGCGACCAGCACTGCAACCGTCACAGTAACTGTTGACCCCGAAAATGACGATCCGATTGCCGTTAACGACAGCCGCAGCCTTGACGAGGACATGTCGCTGGACATCAACGTTCTGGGCAATGACAGCGATCCGGACGGTGACACCATTAGCGTTCAAAGCTTTACTCAGCCTACAAACGGCACTGTAACGCTGAACGGCGACGGAACGCTCAAATACACACCGACCGCGAACTACAACGGAAACGACAGCTTCACCTACACGATCACCGACGGAAACGGTGGAAGCTCGACAGCGACGGTCAACCTGACAGTTGACCCACAGAATGACAATCCAATAGCGTTTGATGATGCCCGTGTATCCGAACCAGACATGTCGCTTGATATCGATGTTCTGGCCAATGACGCCGATATCGATGGCGACGACCTGACGGTCACCGGCACCGGTCAAGGCACAAACGGCAGCGTCTCGATCAACCCAGACGGCACTGTGAAATACATGCCCAATGCCGGTTTTACTGGAACCGACACCTTCACTTATACTGTCAGCGATGGCCAAGGGGGCACATCCGATGCCACTGTCACAGTGACAGTGCCGTGCTTTACCCCCGGCACCTTGATCGAAACCGCTCGCGGTAAGGTCCTGGTGGAACAGCTGCGCGTTGGGGATCGGGTCAAAACCCTGGACCACGGGCTTCAGACCATCGAATGGATCGGCACACGGGACGTGTCCAGCGCCGATCTGGACGACAACAGCAACTGGCGCCCGATCCTAATCGGCAAAGGCGCCCTGGGCCCGTCGATTCCGGATCGTGACATGATGGTTTCGCCCCAGCACCGCATGATGATCGAAAGCAGCAAGGCCGAACTTTACTTTGGCGAAGCCGAAGTGCTGGTGCCTGCCAAAGCACTGACCATCCTGGACGGCGTCAAAGTCGCCGATGTCGATAGCATCACTTACATCCACATCATGTGCAAAGATCACCAGATCATCGTAGCGGACGGTGTTTGGACCGAAAGCTTCCAGCCGGGGGATCTGTCCTTGGCAGGCATGGACGAAGAACAGCGCGCAGAGCTGATTGCACTGTTCCCAAGCCTGAAAGGCCTGTCCGAAGACGCTGCTGGTTTTGCTGCGGCCAAGCCGACCTTGCGCCCACGGGAGGCGTCGTTGGTGCTGATAGACTAACTGCCAACCGCTAGAAAAATGATAGGGCCCTGGGCCGGTCTTCGACAAAGTATGTTGAAGAACCGCCCGGGGCACTTTCACGTTTTTGGGTCGGGCCAAACCTAACCTGCAAGCTTGCGCATCAATGCCTCTACCGGGCCGCGCGGGAACCAGCGTGCCCAGATCAGCGCATAGATCGTAGAGAATGCGCAGAACACAAGCGCTGCCACGAATGCCTGGCCAACCGTCTGGCCGCCGAGCATCCCAAGCAGATCCAAGGTCACCATACCAACCAGAATATGCGCGATGTACAATGTCAGTGTCTGTCGCCCAGCCGGGGCCACAACGGACAAGACACCGATTTTTCCCAATCGGTCCGATAGGATCAGACAAAGACCCACAATGAAACAGGCCGCCCCGCCACCGGCAAGTGTATATAGCGGCATCGGCGGCACAGGCGCTGTCGAGGTCAGATCCGCCAACGCCGGGTCGATCAAGACCACTTTACCGGTCAGGAATGAGTTTGCCCCTTCGGCAAAACCGAAGACCACGGCTCCACCGACAATTAATATGGTTTGGACATGCGTCTTGCCCAAAGGCAACCGGCTAAGAAGGATCCCAAATAGAAAGAACCCAAGCCACGGAATAACCGGATGCCAGCCGTTAAAGAACAGGTTTCGCACAAAGCCAATAGGTGTCCAAAACCCTGAATAAGAATAGTCGCCCCAGTTCCAACCTGCGTCGAAATTCAAGGCCAGGATCATGATCACAAAGGCCAGGTTCAACCCAGCAATTATACCAATCAGCGCTTTGGACCCAAGGGGCAATAGCAGCACGCCAAAGAAGAAATAGAACGCGTAATAGTGCAAGATATCCGCGTCAAAAATCGTCATATTCATCAGGCCAATCACCAATAAAAATACCGCACGTTTTATAGTGACAGAGTGCAGAGCACCGCCCGCCCTTGCATGGGCCAGCCCTAAACCAATCCCAGCAAGAACGACAAAAGTCGCCGCCGCGCGTCCCTGTAGCCCGGCCGTGATTATGTGCAAAAAGCCAGCGCCACTTTCCGCGCCCATTGCGATCTGAAAATTCACGATCACCATCCCAACGAACGCCAAATATCGGGCCAGGTCGAGCCCTTCTAGCCGGCCCGGACTTTGCATATTTTTCATGTTTGAAATCCATTTTGACACTTAGATAACCGCGCAATGGTACAGCCGCATCGCACGCTATGGGGCAAACCATTGCCCCTTGGCACTAGGCCTGTCAACGCGCTCAATTTTGCAGGCATCGATCCAATCGCGACACCTGAAATTATGTAAAACAGTTTGGTAACAATTATTTAACGGGCAAAGCTAATTTCAATTTTTAGGCCGCCCAATTGGGAAGATGCCCCCAAGGAAAGGTCACCGCCATGGCTGCGGGCAATGTCGCGCGCGATGGCCAGCCCCAAGCCAACCCCGCTGCCCTTGTTCTGGTTCCGTGCAATGTCCAGCCGCGCGAACGGGCGCAACGCCTCCTCTCGACGATCCGCTGGAATGCCCGGCCCATCATCTTCGACAGTGACACAGACATGGGTTTCCGACAGCTCTAACCCAACCCGGGCAGTGGTCCCATATCGCAGGGCGTTGCCGATCAGATTGGCAATCGCACGCTGCACCGACAAAGGCCGAAGCATCACGGTTTCGGGGATTTCACCAAAGGTTTCAAACACAACGCCCCGGCCCAAACGCGCGGCCTTGTCGGTTTCAGCTCGCAGCATTTCCTCGATATTCAACTCGGCCACATCCTCGGTCACGCCCGAGCGTGAGAAATCCAAAAATGCCTCTAACAACGCTTCCATTTCCGACACGTCTTGGCTTAGCGCGTCGACCTCTGGCCCGGGGTCCAGAAGGGACAGCTCTAACTTCATCCGGGTCAGCGGCGTGCGCAGATCATGGCTGACCCCCGATAACATCATGGTACGCTGCTCGATCTGCTGTTCGATACGCGAGCGCATGTTTAGAAAAGCCCGACCTGCGGCTTTGACCTCGACCGCGCCAGATGGGTGATAGGGCAAGGTGCGCCCTTTGCCGAACGCTTCGGCCGCGGCAGACAAGCGGCGAATGGGTTTCAGCTGATTGCGCAGGAAGGCATAGGCCACAAAGGTCATCAAACCGCCCACAAAGATCGTGATCACCAACAGCTGGTGTGGGTTGGATGCCGTCACCCTGCCCCTACGAAAGCGCAGCTCTATCAAGCCGCGTGGCCCCTGGAACAACAGCCCCACTGTTCGCGGGTCAGACGCCAGGTCAACGGCCACAAATGACGGAAATTCCTTGGTCAGGGTATTCAGCACCGTGATCCCCGACACATCATAGAAGATCCGCGCCGACTTATATGCGGTGTCTGGCCTGTGAAACTGCATCGCCAGACGCTCGGCCACAACCTCGGCCTCGCCACTATGGGTAACGTCAGCGTCCCAGATCACCCCTGCTTCCAAAATGACCCCACGGGTCAACTGACGGGTGACATCCTCGAAATGCCGTTGCAGAAAGGACAAGGTCACCACCAATTGCAGCGTCACCATTGGTACGAGCAAAATCAGCGCAGCGCGCGCGTAAAGGTCCTGAGGGAGAGAGCGTTTGAGCCATTGCAACATACCAGCGACTTTAGGCGAGGGCCGCGCGCGATGAAAGCACCCGTTGCAGGCGTTATGGAACAAGTCGCCCAGGGGGTGCGCCGCTGCCTGGCGCCGAACCCCTCGCCTATGACCTATTGGGGCACCAACAGCTATGTGCTGGGCCAGGGGCAGGTCTGTGTGGTTGATCCCGGCCCTGATGACCCCAGCCATATCGAAGCGCTGCTGGACGGGCTGGAACCAGGCGAAACGGTGGTCCAAATCCTGGTCACCCACGCCCATATCGACCATTCCCCTGGCGCCAGGATTCTATCGGCCCGAACCGGCGCCCCTGTGCTGGCTTACGGCAATGCTCTGGCTGGCCGGTCCGCGCGCATGGCTGGCCTCAGCCTCGGCGGTGGCGAAGGCGTGGACACGGGCTTTGCGCCGGATATCTGCTTGGCCAATGGCGAGGTGATCCAAACCAGCGCGGGCGAGGTCACAGCCCTGTGGACCCCCGGCCATTTCGGCAACCACCTGTGCTTCGCCCTGCCCGATGGAGTGGTGCTGACAGGTGATCTGGTCATGGGCTGGGCCAGCTCGCTGGTCTCGCCCCCTGACGGCGATCTGACGGATTTCATGGCCTCGTTGGATCTGTTGTCGGGCCGAAGCGAGGATCAGCTCTACCTGCCTGGCCATGGGGAGTGCGTGACCAGCCCCCTCGCCCGCGTGGCCGAGCTGCGCGCCCACCGCCGCATGCGCCACGACCAAATTCTGGGTGCTCTGTCCCAGGCCCCGGGCACGGCCGAGCAGCTTGCCGCGCGGATCTATACCGACATAAACCCCGCCCTACTGCCCGCCGCCGCCCGCAACGTGTTGGCACATCTTATTGATATGAATGCGCAAAACCTTGCCACCCCAGCCGGACAGCTGTCGGCTGGGGCTGTGTTTCACTTTTCTTCACGATAAGCGAAAAATTTGCACCGCCCCCTCTGGACACCCCCAACCGCTCTTGCTACATCGCCGTCATTGGTCCGGCGTAGCTCAGCGGTAGAGCAGTTGACTGTTAATCAATTGGTCGTAGGTTCGATCCCTACCGCCGGAGCCAAAGAATTCAAAGGGTTAGCGTGAAAACGCTGACCCTTT
>SPJP01000215.1 GCA_006844665.1 Paracoccaceae bacterium | reverse complement strand
CAAGACAAGGCAGCAGGAGAGTTCGATGCCAAAGATGCCAACCTATTTCATCTCTCATGGCGGTGGCCCTTGGCCCTGGGTTCCCAAAATGCGCCAGATGTTTTCCAATCTGGAAAAATCATTCACCGATATGGTCAAGGACCTGCCGGAACAGCCCAAAGCAATCGTCATGATCTCGGGCCATTGGGAAGCAGACAAAGTGCGCGTGATGACTTCGGACGCACCGGGGATGGAATATGACTATTTCGGCTTTCCGCCTGAAACCTACCAGATCACCTATCCATCCCCCGGCGCGCCGGATCTGGCCGAACGGATCCTTGGTCTGATGCAACAGGCAGGGATCAAGGCCGAACCCGACCCAAATCAGGGCTATGACCACGGCACATTCGTGCCGGCTTACGTCATGTATCCCGATGCCGAGGTGCCAATGATCCAGATTTCAATGCTGCAGTCCTATGATCCACAGGCCCATTTCCAGATCGGTCGCGCGTTGGCCCCTTTGCGCGACGAAGGGGTGCTGATCATCGGATCGGGCCTTAGCTATCACAATATGCAAATGATGAACCCATCTGCCAAAATCCCGTCTGCCGGGTTTGACGCGTGGTTAGACGGGGCGCTCGCCAAGGATCCGGCGGACCGCACCGCTGACCTGTTGGCCTGGGAAAACGCGCCTTATGCCCGCGAATGCCACGTGAAAGAGGACCATTTGGTCCCGATTTTCGTGGCCCTGGGCGCCGCAGAAGATGCCAAAGCCACGCGGGTCTATCACGAAGACGGGTTGTTCGGCGGCATCACAGCGTCCAGCTATAGGTTTGACTGAACCTGATTGGTCCGGAGCGCTTCTGCGCTCCGGACCAATGCATAACCAGCCTTTAGCCGACCTTCATTATCACGGCCATCGCGGAATCGCCCGCAGCACAGCCCTGAAACAGCCCGTAACCGCCGCCCTTGATCTCAAGCTCTTCTATCATCTCAATCATCGCGCGCAGCCCGGTCGGCCCTTGCGGATGGCCCCAAACGAGCGAAGAGCCGTAATTGTTCATCTTCCGCCAATCCAGATCAAACGCCTTGGCAAAGGCCAGGTCGTTTACGGCAAAGGGGTTGTGGGATTTGAACACGTCAATCTGCCCAATTTCCATGTCCGCCAGTTCCAAGGCCCGCTTTGCCGCGCGAATAGGGGCCGCGGGCATATGGGCAGGCTCGTCGCGAGCTTGCGAAACAGCTACAATCTCAACCACCGGGCCCGAAGTGGGCGACAGCTCAATTGCAGCGTTTTTGTCCGCCGTCATCACGATCCCTGCATTGCCGTCCGCAGGATGGGTCTGGCCCGCGAAAGTGACCGTTCCGTCGCCGCGCACCGGCTTTAGGCTGGCCATCTTTTCAGGGGACGAGGGGTAGACACCTTCGTCACCCGCCAGGGTCGCAATCGTTTTGCGAAGCCGCGCATCCGGGATATCCGTCGTGTCCGCCATATAACGTTTCTGAAAAGCGCGGTCGTCGGACAGGGCCATCTGGTATTGCTCAAACCGGAAGGCGGCAACTTCGTGTTGTTCCTCGGTGGTAAGGCCAAATTTCCGCGCCACATTATCGGCCGTGTCGACCATCGCGCATTTGGCATAGGGATCGCTGTTAAAGCTCTCCATCACAATATCTTCGCCCCGACCAGTGCCGCCCGGCTGCGATGGCGCTGGATAATAGGCATGGGCCCCGTTGGATGTACGATCCCCGGACGCGATCAGCGCAACCTTGGATCCCGACACCGCAAACTCGCCCATTGCCGTGGCAACCAGCCGCGCCCCGGTTGCGCAGGCTTGGTT
Organism: Paracoccaceae bacterium; assembly: GCA_006844665.1. Taxonomy (GTDB): domain Bacteria; phylum Pseudomonadota; class Alphaproteobacteria; order Rhodobacterales; family Rhodobacteraceae; genus Dinoroseobacter. The sequence goes on along the minus strand of SPJP01000215.1, from coordinate 3,527 downwards.
AACGGTCGGTCCGGCCAAATGCTCGGCCCCCAGCAACCCGGTGAACCAAGGCGTGCCATAAAAGCTGCGATGTTGCGGAACCGTCAGGCCGTAGGCGGCAAAGTCAAACGCGTCCAGCGGGATATTCCGGTCCGCCAAAGCCCCTTTGGCCACATGCGCCGCAAATTCGATCGAATGCAAATGGGATAACGCGCCCTGCCAACGGGCAAAGGGCGTGCTCCAATAGGCGCCATAAGGAATATATGCAGGCATTCTGTACTCTCTCTGTTGTTCTTTGGTTACGGCAAAGGGCGGTCCCAGTTGTCGTCTCTCCCCAGCGCGGGCGTGTCTTCCGCGACCCTCTTAACCCTCCAGCACAAGGCAACAGCCCCAATGGGCCCCGCCTTGCGATCCGAGAGGAGTGTTAGAACATCACCCCCCCTCGGTCTATTGAAACGCTACGTTCCAAATCGGGGAAACGAGGGCTACAGCCCTTTGCCAGCAAACCGCCCAAAGGACCGCCCAAAGGACCGCATTGTCGGCGGCGCAATTTTCGACTAATCAGTCACGCCAACCCCCTGATTTCTGGCAGCCCGGCAAGTGATTGAAAACAAACCACATAGTCTAGACCAAAGCGCTCGCCTGTCCGTCGCCCCCATGATGGACTGGACCGACCGTCACTGTCGCCGGTTCCACCGGGCCCTGTCGCGGTACACGTTGCTCTATACCGAAATGGTCACGGCCCCGGCTTTGGTGCGGGGGGACGCGATGCATTTGTTACGCCATGACGCCGCCGAATACCCTCTTGCCCTGCAGCTCGGCGGCTCTGACCCGGCCGAGCTTGCCTCTGCCGTCCGCCTCGCCACTGACCAGGGCTTTGCCGAGATCAACCTTAACGTAGGCTGCCCGTCGGACCGCGTGCAATCGGGCTGTTTCGGCGCGGTTCTGATGGAACGCCCCGCTTTGGTCGCCGAATGCGTCGCCGCCATGATTGATGCCAGCTCCGGGCCCGAGATCACCGTCAAATGCCGCATCGGTGTCGATGATCAGACCCCCGAGGACGTCCTGCCCGATTTCCTGACCCAGATCCGGGCCGCAGGGGTGCGGCGGGTGTCGATCCATGCCCGCAAAGCCTGGCTCCAGGGCCTCAGCCCCAAGCAGAACCGCGACGTGCCGCCCCTGAATTACCCGCTGGTGCATCAGATGAAGGCCCAATTTCCGGACCTGCACATCTCGATCAATGGCGGCATCGCCACCCTTGATCAGGCCGAAGATCACCTGTCCCAAGGGCTCGACGGCGTCATGATCGGGCGCGCGGCCTATCACGATCCGGTCTCAGTGCTGGCCCAGGCCGACCGGCGGATCTATGGCACAGGCCAGGACACCACCGCCCTGCAAGCGCTGGACGAAATGCGCCCCTATATCGCCAAGCACCTGGCCGAGGGCGGCAAGCTGGCCCAAATCACCCGCCACATGCTGGGCCTGTTCACTGGCCAACCCGGTGCCCGGGCGTGGCGGCGCATTTTGTCCGAAAACGCCCATCGCGACGGCGCAGGGCTGCAGGTCGTGGACGCCGCCCTCACAGGCATCTTTGACGCGGCGTGATTGCACCCACGGCCCCCACAGGCTAGCAAGGCGTAACACCCAAGCCGGAGAGCCCCCATGCCAGATCTGATCACCCTGTTGCCCATGGCCCTTTTGTTGGCCGTGATCGGCGCTGTTGCGGGCGTATTGGCGGGCCTTTTGGGGGTCGGCGGCGGCATCGTTTTGGTGCCAGCACTATTCTACGCGTTCTCAGGCCTCGGCTATGGCGGCGACCAGCTGATGCAGATGTGCCTTGCGACCTCGCTGGCCACCATCATCGTCACCTCGGTCCGTTCGGTCCACAGCCACAATAAAAAAGGCGCAGTCGATTGGGAGATTTTGCGCAGCTGGGCCCCGGGTATCGCCGTAGGGGCCGTGATCGGCATGTTCACCGTCACCGGCCTGCGCAGCGGCGCACTACAGGCCATCTTCGGAATTCTCGCTTTGATCGTAGGGCTTTACATGGGGGCAGGGCGCGCGGAATGGCGTTTGGGCCAAGCCATGCCAACTGGGATCAAACGAGCAATCCTATCCCCCGCTATGGGCTTTCTGTCGGTTCTGATGGGCATTGGCGGCGGCTCCTTCGGGGTCCCGTTGATGAGCCTGTTTAACACCCCCATCCACCGCGCTGTGGCCACCGCCGCAGGCTTCGGCGTGCTGATCGCCGTGCCCGCCGTGATCGGTTTCGTGCTGGTCGAAACCCCCGCCGCCGCACCGCCCTACACCCTGGGCCTCGTGTCCCTGCCAGCCTTCGCCCTGATCATCGCCATGACCCTGATCACCGCCCCCTACGGCGTCCGCCTGGCCCACGCCATGGACCCCAAACCCCTGAAACGAGTCTTCGCGGTCTTCCTGATCCTGGTTGCCTTAAACATGCTGCGTAAGGCGTTGTTTTAGATCGGTTTCACGCCCGATCTAACCGCTTTTTTCTGCCGAGGTCTTGTAGAAGGGGATTGTTTCAAAATCTGTCAGAGGACAAGACACTGACAGTACTTTTCTACCATGTCGGCCTGCATTGCTGCGCGGAAGCCAACGACTGAAAAATCCATGTTTTTTGCGGCTCGATATTTGAAACTGAAAACTCGCCTCAATTTCAATTTCGCTTGCCTGCATCAAGCTTGAAAAATCTGCGTAGTCAGCCAGCTTTGCAACTGGGCGATCTGCCTGCAACCATGCAGTGTTCCCGGGTTTTGGGCGCGGCAGTCTATTGCCTTTTTGAAGACGACACCGAATTTTTTGCCCTGCCAACAGCTTAGTGGGCAGCAATTCGGCCGGTTGGATAGGCAATCCCGCTACCCAATTTCCATAGTGATACCAAAGTGTTGCAAAGCCGTTGTCAAATTCGACATCTTCACCACTGTTGTTTTCGACGGCCAGCCAAATCTCAAAACTCTCTTGGCCGAGTTTTCCGTCGTTACCTATCGTTATGCAGAATTGTTCCGTGTCTGACGGATCACGTGACAGGATATCGGGGCCACCAAAAGTCAGCATAAGCCTGCCCCCTTAGGGCTTTCTGCGTACCGCCACGGCATGGGCTCGCCCGCGCGGAGAATTTTGTGATCGGGCAGACGCTCCAGCACCCAAGTCAGCCAGATTTCGGAAACGACAGTGCCCATTTTGGCCGTCTCGATCAGGGTGTTGGCAAAGCTCATCTTCACATGCCTTCTACGCATGGCGGGCCTAAAGCTTCGGCACTGCCGCCCGCTTTGCCGCGCGGCCTCCGCGCCGGCCGGGGTTGGGTTTGCGGGTCGGCAGCTCGTCCATGATCGCGCGCCGCGCGTCCGGCGACAGGCGCGACCAGGCCGCGATTTCGTCGATCGAGCGTGCGCAACCCGTGCACAGCCGCGTGTCGGGATGGACCACGCAGATATTGATGCAGGGGCTTTCCACCTCATCCCGGCGCCAGACGTCTTTGCTCATCTCAGGTCTCCGATCCGCTCAAGCCTGGTCCAGATGCCGGAACC
>SPJP01000001.1 GCA_006844665.1 Paracoccaceae bacterium | reverse complement strand
ACTGTACTACGGTTCAACTTTCGTGGCGTTGGCCGAAGCCAGGGCGAATATGATCAAGGTATTGGCGAGCTTAGCGATGCAGCTTCTGCCCTGGATTACCTGCAATCGCAAAACCCCAATTCCAAACATTGCTGGGTCGCTGGATTTAGCTTTGGCGCGTGGATCGGGATGCAATTGTTAATGCGGCGCCCTGAAATCACTGGATTTGTCAGCGTTTCACCGCCTGCAAACATGTATGATTTCAGCTTCTTAGCGCCCTGCCCGTCTTCGGGCTTGATCATTAACGGATCGGCGGACCGCGTGGCTCCGCCTGCAGACACCGTGAACCTAGTGAACAAACTGCACGAACAAAAAGGCATTACGATCACTCATATGGAAGTCGAAGGCGCGGGCCACTTCTTTGAAGAGCCCCACATGGACAATCTGCTGGGCAATGTAGACGGCTACGTGCGCCGCCGCCTGACAGAAACCACCCGTTAACCATGGGTATTCTGGAAGATCTTGCCGATGGTCTGGCCCGCGATGTGCTAGAGGTTGCGTCTGACGAAGACGATCCTTTGGTGATGGAGCTGGCCAAGACCATTGGCGCGACATCCCAAACATTGGAAGAAGCCTACCTGACAGCCATTCGAGTGCGCCGTGCCGAACGTCGCGCACGGGCTTTGATTGATCGAAGACGGGCCTCTTCTTAAAGGACGCCGAAAATACTGCGGCAAATGGTATACAATGGCATACGGGGCTTCACTGCGGCGCAGAATCCCGTTACCTAGTTGGCAATCGAAACCGCCCAGTCGGAGAACACTATGACCAAAATCAAGGTTGAAAACCCCATCGTCGAGATGGACGGCGATGAAATGACCCGCATCATCTGGGACTTCATCAAAAAGAAGTTGATCCTACCCTATCTGGACATCGATCTGCTGTATTACGACCTGGGCATCCAGGCACGTGACGAAACAAACGACCAAATCACCATCGATTCTGCGGAAAAGACCAAGGAAATCGGTGTTGCAGTCAAATGTGCGACCATCACGCCTGACGAAGCCCGCGTTGAAGAATTCGGCCTGAAGCAGATGTGGCGCTCACCCAACGGCACGATCCGTAACATCCTAGGCGGCGTTGTGTTCCGTCAACCGATCATCTGCCAAAACGTTCCACGTTTGGTACCTGGCTGGACCCAGCCTATCGTGATCGGCCGTCACGCCTTTGGTGACCAATACCGCGCAACAGACATGAAATTCCCTGGCCCTGGCACGTTGACGATGAAGTTCGTCGGTGAAGACGGAACTGTGGACGAGCGTGAAGTGTTCAAAGCACCTGCCGCCGGTGTGTTCATGTCTATGTACAACCTCGACAACTCGATCATCGATTTCGCCCGCGCGTCGATGAACTACGGCCTTAACTTGGGCTGGCCTGTTTACCTGTCGACCAAAAACACAATCATGAAGCAGTATGATGGCCGCTTCATGGAGCTGTTCGAAAAGGTCTATCAGGAAGAATTCGCTGACAAATTCAAAGCCAAAGGCATCACTTACGAACACCGCCTGATCGATGACATGGTCGCTTGCGCGATGAAGTGGAATGGTGGCTTTGTTTGGGCCTGTAAAAACTATGACGGCGACGTTCAGTCCGACACGGTTGCCCAAGGTTTCGGCTCGCTTGGCCTGATGACATCCCAGCTGATGACACCAGATGGCAAGATTGTTGAAGCAGAAGCGGCCCACGGTACAGTGACACGTCACTATCGCCAGCACCAAAAGGGCGAGCAGACGTCGACCAACTCTATCGCGTCAATCTATGCATGGACCGGTGGTCTGAAGCACCGCGCGAAGCTGGACAGCAACACGCCACTGATGAACTTTGCCGAAACGCTGGAGCGCGTGATCGTTGACACGGTTGAATCCGGCTTCATGACCAAAGACCTGGCGCTGCTTGTTGGCCCAGACCAGAAGTGGCTGACAACAATGGGTTTCTTGGAAAAAGTAGACGAGAACCTGAACGCCGCGCTGAAAGGCTAAGGCTTGAAACGCAAAACGCCGCCCCAACCGGGCGGCGTTTTTTTGTGTTTTAGTTTTCTTTGCGACAGGCTTTATTCAAATCCTGGCAAGGCTTCGACGATCACCAAATCACGATCCGACGCGCCCTTCGCGAAGCTCAAGGCTTCTTGATAAGCATCAGATTCATAGCACGCGACTGCGGCGTCCACGCTTGGAAACCGGGTCACTACGTTTCGAGGATGAGCGCGGCCTTCCATCTGCACAGCTTTGCCGCCGCGCGCGAGAAACTCGCCGCCATGATCGGCAATCGCTTGGGTGGCGAGGGCTGCATATTTTGAATATGCCTCCTCATCGGTCACCGTGACATGGGCAATCCAGAAAGCAGCCATTTTTATTCCCCTTCCATCGCAGATTTTGCAGCCTCAATCGCCGCATCCGCATTTTCAACCGAGGCGCCGCCGCCCTGCGCCATGTCCGGACGGCCGCCGCCACCCTTGCCGCCGAGTTCAGCAACCGCTGCCTTAACCAACGTGACTGCAGAAAGCTTATCCGTCAGGTCAGCGGTAACACCGGCCGCCACGGCAGCTTTGCCACCCGTATCAGCGATGAACAGAAACGCACCAGAGCCCATTTTTTCTTTCTGAGCGTCAATTAGTGGTGGCAGGTCTTTGCCCGACACGCCGGTCAGAACCTGGGCCATAAACTTGATGCCGTTCACGTCGCTGACGCCGTCTTCCCCGGATTTTGATCCGCCGCTCATCGCCAATTCGCGACGCAAGGTTGCGACCTCGTTCTGCAGGGTTTTGCGTTCGTCCATTAAGGCGGTGACACGCTCCAGAACCTCTGAAGGTTGGGCCTTAAGGGTTGAAGATACAGCGCTAAGACTTTGATTTTGTGACGAAAGATAGTCGAGCGCGACTTGGCCGGTCAAAGCTTCGATACGGCGCACGCCAGAGCTGGACGCGCTATCGCCCAAAGTTACAAACAGACCGATATCACCGGTCCGGCCGACATGGGTGCCACCGCATAGTTCCAAAGAATATGTGTTGCCTTCCCGGCCCTTTCCCGAACCATCAAGCGTGCCCATGGACACCACCCGCACTTCGTCACCATATTTTTCTCCGAACAGGGCCTGGGCCCCAAGCTCCCGCGCCTCATCCGGTGTCATGATCCTAGTCTCGACCGGAGCATTTTGGCGAATATAGGCGTTCACGTCAGTTTCAACTTGGGAAAGCTCAGCCTGGGTCAGTGCCTTGGAATGACTGAAATCAAACCGCATCCGGTCCGCCGCGTTCAAGGACCCGCGCTGTGCAACGTGATCACCCAATGCTTCCCGAAGTGCTTCGTGCAACAAATGCGTGGCCGAGTGGTTTGCACGAATGGCACTGCGGCGGTTGTGATCAACAGACAGTTCCGCACCCTGGCCCGGTTTAATTACACCCTCGACGACTTCGGCAATATGCAAGAACAAGCCCTCGGCCTTGCGTGTATCTGTGATCACGGCGCGGCCGGTGTCTGTTTTCAATTCTCCCGTATCGCCAATTTGGCCGCCGGATTCACCGTAGAACGGGGTTTGGTTAACCAAAACCGTGATCGAATTGCCAACAGAGGCCTGATCGACTTTAGCGCCATCCTGGACCAAAGCCAGTACCTGGCCTTCGGCTTGCTCAGTGTCATAGCCTAGAAACTCTGTAGAGCCCAATTCGTCTGCCAGCTCGAACCAGATCGCGGCATCTGCGGTTTCGCCAGACCCAGACCAAGCCGCGCGCGCCTTGGCTTTTTGCTCCGACATAGCCGCGTCAAAGCCATCAGTTTCGACCCCACGTCCTTTTTCGCGCAACGCATCTTGGGTCAGATCCAGCGGGAAACCGTATGTATCGTACAATTTGAAAGCGGCTTTGCCGGGTAGATCAGCACCTTCGGGCAATCCGTCAAGTTCGTCGTCCAAAAGCTTCAGACCGCGATCCAAGGTTTGCTTGAACCGGGTTTCTTCCAAATGCAGGGTTTCTTCGATCATGGACTGCGCCTGACCGAGCTCGGGGAAGGCCTGGCCCATCTGAGCAACCAGCGCAGGCACCAGTTTGTGCATCACTGGATCTTGTGACCCAAGCAAATGCGCGTGACGCATGGCCCGACGCATGATCCGCCGCAAAACATAGCCGCGCCCTTCATTCGAAGGGGTCACGCCATCGGCAATCAAGAAAGACGTGGACCTTAGGTGGTCCGCAATCACGCGGTGGTGCACGTTTTTGTCGCCGTAAGGATCGACATTGGTGGCTTGAGCGGACGCTTCGATCAAGGCCTTGAACAAGTCGGTGTCGTAATTGTCATGACTGCCTTGCATCAACGCCGCGATGCGTTCCAATCCCATGCCAGTGTCAATCGAAGGTTTGGGCAAATTAAGACGCGAGCCGTCTTCTTGTTGTTCGAACTGCATGAAAACGAGGTTCCAGATCTCGATAAACCGATCACCGTCTTCTTCTGGAGAGCCCGGAGGACCGCCCCAAATATGATCGCCGTGATCATAGAAAATTTCAGTGCAAGGACCGCACGGCCCTGTTGGGCCCATCATCCAGAAATTGTCGTTTGTTGGGATGCGGATAATGCGATCGTCGCTTAGCCCCGCAACCTTCTTCCAAATCGACGCGGCCTCGTCATCCGTATGGTAGACAGTGACAAGCAGCTTGTCTTTGTTGATGCCGAATTCCTTGGTGATCAGGTTCCACGCGAAAGGAATGGCATCTTCTTTGAAATAGTCGCCAAAGCTGAAATTTCCCAGCATCTCAAAGAAGGTATGGTGACGAGCCGTGTAGCCAACATTGTCGAGGTCATTGTGCTTGCCACCAGCGCGCACGCATTTTTGACTGGTCACAGCGCGGGAATAGTCCCGATGTTCCAACCCTGTGAAGACGTTCTTGAATTGCACCATCCCCGCATTGGTAAACATCAATGTCGGATCGTTGCGCGGCACGAGCGGTGAGCTGTCGACCACCTCGTGTCCGTTTTCGTTAAAATAGTTTAGAAACGTAGAGCGGATATCATTGAGGCTTTGCATGGCGGCCCTCTTAGTGTTGGCGACGTCATAGCGATGTAGCCTTGCAGCCCTGCGGTGTCCATGGGGGCATTATGCCCAGACCCGCCCCAAAGCAAAAACGCCCTCATTTAGAGGGCGTTTCCATTCAATTTCAGCTTAGCCTTCGACGACATCGTCGTCATTGGGTGGCATTTCAAAATCCAAACCATGGGCTGCCCGGATCTTATCTTCGATCTCCAAGGCGCTGCGGGTGTTTTCCTTTAGATAGTTCTTAGCGTTTTCACGGCCCTGCCCAATCCGTTCATCCCCGTAAGAGAACCAAGATCCGGATTTTTCGACAACACCGGCTTTTACACCAAGATCTAGCAGCTCACCCATTTTGGAGATGCCCTCGCCGTACATGATGTCGAATTCAACCTGCTTGAACGGTGGTGCAACCTTGTTCTTTACCACTTTGACACGTGTCTGGTTGCCAACAACTTCGTCTCGATCCTTGATTGCGCCAATACGGCGGATGTCCAAGCGAACAGAAGCATAGAATTTCAGCGCATTGCCGCCCGTGGTGGTTTCGGGCGAGCCGAACATAACGCCGATCTTCATACGGATTTGGTTGATGAAGATGACCATGCAGTTCGACTTCGCAATCGAGCCGGTCAGTTTCCGCATCGCTTGGCTCATCAAGCGGGCATGAACGCCGACAGAACTGTCGCCCATATCGCCTTCAAGCTCTGACTTTGGGATCAAGGCGGCAACGGAATCGACGACAACAACGTTCACAGCACCGGAGCGCACCAATGTGTCCGTAATTTCAAGCGCTTGTTCGCCAGTATCGGGTTGGCTGATCAACAGCTCGTCCATATTGACACCAAGCTTGCGAGCATAGAGCGGGTCCAAAGCATGTTCCGCATCTACAAAGGCACATACACCGCCTTTTTTCTGCTCTTCCGCAACGCAGTGGAGTGTCAGCGTTGTTTTACCTGAAGATTCAGGTCCGTAGATTTCAACAATGCGACCCTTGGGCAATCCACCGATCCCAAGGGCAATATCCAGCCCCAAAGAACCCGTCGAGGTTGATTCAATTTCTTGAATAGCCCCGTCGCCAAGTTTCATGATGGACCCTTTACCGAACTGACGTTCGATCTGGGCCAAAGCGCTATCAAGCGCCTTTTTCTTATCGTTGCTGCGCTTATCGCTCACGTCTAAAAGACTCGCTGATGCCATGGGTTTCGCCTCTTATGTCAGACCGCTGTCTATGCGGCAATGCCAGGTTTGTTCCTCACTTGTTCCCACCACATGTAGGACCAAAAGCAGAACATTGCAATAACTTCCTGCATTAACTATGGCCACCACTGGTTAACAGAGGATTACTGAACCCAAAATAATCCGACCTAGGAAGTTTGAAATTGGGTTCGAACAGTGTCGGTAAGCTGCTGTAAGGAGAAGGGTTTTGGCAGGAAAACCGCATTGTGCATTGCTGTTCTGTCATCTTCAAACAGATCCTCCGCGTAGCCGGATACGAACACTGCGCGGGTGTCTGGGCGTGTCTGTCGGGCAGCCCGCACCCAACTTGGGCCATCAAGCCCTGGCATTATCACATCGCTTACAAACAGATCGACCGTTAGATCGGTGCTTTCCAACGCGCTAAGAGCTTCTTCACCTGTCGCAGCTTCAATCACGGTGTATCCCCTAAGGCGCAGTGCCCTTGCCGCGAATGCCCTAACTGGGGCCTCGTCTTCGACCAGTAAAATAACACCTTCCTCCGGCGCATTTGAATCGCCCTTGCCGCCAATAGCGTGGGTTGGGCGCGAAGCAAGATCAACGCTGACCCCATGGAAGGCAGGGATATAGATCGAAAACGCGGTCCCTTGTCCAAGTTGACTGTCTACAAAAATAAAGCCGCCCGACTGCTTCACAATTCCATAAGCTGTGGAGAGCCCCAAACCCGTTCCTTCGCCGACTTTCTTGGTGGTAAAGAAGGGCTCAAATACTTTGTTAAGCGTATCTGGATCGATACCTCGACCTTGATCTTCGATTTTAATGACCGCGTATTCGCCCGCGGGCACTGTCGCACGCCCCTGTTGCAGAGGTTCCGTCAGCAAAGTGCGACGTGTTTCTAGACTGATTTCGCCCCCTTCCGGCATCGCATCGCGCGCATTTACAACTAGGTTCATAACCACCTGTTCAAGCTGCCTTTTGTCCGCTCTGATCGCAGGCAAATCCGGGTCATTGAAAAATGAAAGTGTGATGGTTTCGCCGACTAGACGGTTCAGTAAATGCGTAAGATCTGCAAGTGCGTCCCTTAGATCTATCACTTCGGGCATAAGAGTTTGTTTTCTGGAAAAGGCCAAAAGTTGTCCCACCAAACTGGCCGCCCTATTGGCATTTTGGTTGATCTGGGTCAGATCAGCATAGTCACTGTCCCCCTCATCATGTCGCAGCAACAACAAATCACAATGCCCTGAAATCGCTGTTAAAAGATTATTGAAATCATGGGCGACACCGCCGGCCAGCTGGCCGATTGCCTGCATTTTTTGACCCTGAACGAACTGAGCCTCCAGAGTTTTCAGCTCTGTCGCGTCATGCAAAACCGCCAAAAGGCTATCCAGAGACCCGGTTGTGGGATGGGCAAAGGTCACTTGAGTAAAACTTTCCTCTGGACCGCGCGAGATCCGGAGCACCTCCGATTTTGGCGGCAACGGGGATTCTAGCGCTTCTTCCACCCAATCCTGAACAGACCGGCCCAACCCCGTAACGACTTCTGAGAACAAGAGATCGGAATAGCCATTTTCTATATGCAACAAAGATTTAGCCGACTGATTGGCCGACAGAATACGACCTTTGGCACCCAAAGTGACCAACGCAACAGGAAGTTGATCTAGGTCCTGTGCAGCGGAATTGGTTTTTTGGACTGAGATTTCGTGGGGTAAAACCGGCAAGCAGGCGATTTCTCGGCGTTCCCCGATCAAAGGCGCATGGTAGACACGTACATCCTCTTTTTCACGATTTGCCGAAGACAATGACATGATCGATCCCTGAGCCCCTAAAGGACTGTCGAAAATTCTGTCCACATGGCGCATCCGATCGCCCAGCAGAGCACGCATCGGTTCGTTCATTGACAGAATCGTGCCTTTTGCGCTGATTGTCATCAAGGGAACATGGGTTTTGGAATGGGTTTCAGTTTGGCGTTCAACCAGATGTTCCAGCCGAAACAGCAATCTGTTCCCACCCATCCTGCGTAATACCGCACGCGCATGCCCTCTGCGAATCACTATATCTTCGACAACGACATCCTTCGTTCCCAGACGTGCTTGCAATCGGCGCAGGACTTCGCTTGGCGACATCATAAGTCCCTGAAGAGACTTGGTAAGCCCAATCTGAGTGCAATCGGGAAAAGCGGTTTGTGCAGCCGCGTTTGCCCAAAGCAGACTGTGATCCCATGCCAAAAGGAAGCTTGGCGCCGTGTCGTCAGCCAGAAAATCAATCAGAACAGAATCGTCCTGGCTTCGTTTGTTTGCAGAAAACAGTGACAAAGCCCAAATGAAACCGACAAGGACAACCAATGTCACCGCTGCTGCAATCAATGCCATCCGCAGAATCTCACTTCCAGTGACCGAAGCAACAATTCCGAAAAACGCTGCCGCCCAAAGGAGGTGAAAAGCACGCGAAGACAGGGCTTCCGCAGTTCGTACAATTGGCGGCACTACAAACTCTTGATCGAACACGTTCCAGCCCCTTTGAACTCTCTCATGCCGATGTAGATCGCATGATTATTCTTAAGGCTGGCTTAAGGCCGAATCCAATACAACCTTTGGTTGCTCAATTTCCAACCTTGCGCGCCAGAAGTGCAACAAAAAGTCCATCGCCTAAATCGTCAGGAAGAAACTGACGGCTTTTCAAGACTTCCATTTCGAATTCTTCGCAGACCCAATCAACGTTAGATTGGTTTTCCTGTTGGAACACAGAACATGTGATGTAAGCAAATTGCCCTTTTGGTTTCACAAAATTCAAAGCGGTTTGGCAGATGTCTCGTTGAGTACGCACAAGATCCTTTAGGTGCTCTTGGCTAAAGCGCCATTTGGCATCGGGCGTTCTGCGCCATGTTCCGGATCCGGAGCACGGAACGTCGCAGAGCACCAGATCGAACAATTGGGTGGGGCGAAGTTGACCCGGAGCAACCACTGATACCCGGGTCTTCGCGCGCGTAGCCCTGGCTTCTATGTCCTTCATTCTGCTCGCATTATTGTCATGAGCTGTCACGACAGCCCCCATCGCGGCCATGGCCAGTGCCTTGCCGCCGCCCCCAGCGCAATAATCTAAAGTCGCAGCCCCTTCAGTCAATTCCAACAGCTCTATAACTGCTTGGCTCGACGCATCTTGGGGCTCGACCAAACCACCAAGATAGGCTGGCGAGTTCTTCAGTTTTCGGGCGCCTTCAGTGATGGTCAAAGCGGTTTGAGCCCGCTCGTTTTGAAAGGCGTCCATACCCGCTTCTCTAAGCGCTTTGAGTGCGTCTTCCCGGTTTGAAAGTCCCGTGTTCACGCGCACAGTAATCGGGGCGCGTTTTTGCAATACCTCTGCAACCTTTTGGCTATCCGCGGCAAGGCTTTCAGTCCATGTCGGCCAGACTTCATCGGGAATATCGGCCAGAACAGCCCCAGATATTTCCACTGGATTAGTCAGGCTTTGCTGCTCTGACGGGCTTAGCGAAGCAGGCGCATGCCCCACCCCATCAAATAAGGATACAACATCCTCTCCGTTAAGGTGCATAAGGCCCAACATGACACCGCGCCCGGTCATGCTGCCCCCTGCCGCACCCGCCGTCCGCAGCCTGCGCAATGCGTCGAATACGTGATCCCGAATGGCCGCACGGTCCTTTGAGCCAGCAAAACGGTGCCCTCTTGCCCAGCGTGTCAGAACGGATTCGGCCGCGGCTCCGGCAATAACCTGGTCTAGAATTTCTATTGCAGCCGCAACTCTTGCGCCGGGCGTCATTGTCCTAACCCATCCGGTAATTTGGGCTTTCGCGCGTGATCTGAACGTCGTGCACGTGGCTTTCCTTCAGGCCTGCGCCAGTGATGCGAACAAACTGCGCCTTGGTGCGCATATCGTCGACAGTGGCAGCGCCAGTATAGCCCATGGCAGCACGTAAGCCGCCAACCAATTGATGCACAACAGCATTTGCAGAGCCCTTGTAAGGAACTTGCCCTTCAATCCCTTCTGGAACCAGCTTATCACTGGCTGCATCTTTTTGAAAATAGCGATCGGCAGAGCCGCGCGCCATTGCGCCAAGCGATCCCATTCCACGATAATTCTTGAATGAGCGGCCTTGGTACAAAACCACCTCGCCCGGAGATTCGTCGGTGCCAGCGATCATAGAGCCAACCATTGCGCAGGACGCGCCGGCTGCAATTGCCTTGGCAAAATCCCCGGAAAACTTGATGCCACCATCGGCTATTACAGGTGTGCCTGTGTCAGCTGCCGCGGCAGCGCAATCCATGATCGCTGTCAATTGTGGGACACCGACACCGGCGACGATGCGCGTTGTGCAGATTGATCCTGGGCCAATGCCGACCTTGATACCGTCAGCACCGGCATCAATAAGCGCCTTGGTCGCTTCGCCAGTCGCCACGTTGCCAGCAACCACTTGGACCGAATTTGAAAGCGATTTGACACGTGTCACTGCCTCGGCCACGCTTGCGGAATGGCCATGGGCTGTGTCGATCACGATTAGGTCACACCCTGCATCAACCAAGGCTTCGGAACGTTCAAACCCTGCATCGCCAACCGTCGTGGCCGCCGCGACCCGAAGACGGCCGAGCTCGTCTTTACAGGCGCTTGGGTTCAGAACCGCTTGTTCAATGTCTTTAATCGTCAGCAAGCCCGTCAATTTGTTGTCACCGTCTACCACCAAGAGCTTTTCGATACGGCGTTGATGCATAAGGATTTTTGCCTCGGCCAAGTCGGCAGGTTCCCGAAGGATCGCCAGGTTTTCCGAGGTCATCATCTTGGCGACCGGCGTTTCGTCCAGATCCGCGAAACGCATGTCCCGGTTGGTCACAATTCCAAGCAGCCTGCCCTGTTCATCCACCACCGGGAAACCCGTGATTTTGTAGCGGGCTTGAAGCGCTTTGGCGTCGGCCAAAGTTTGGTCAGGGCGCAACGTTATCGGGGAATATACGATGCCGGATTCAAAGCGCTTTACCCGGCGGATCTGTTTGGACTGTTCTTCGACGGTCAGGTTTCGGTGGATGACGCCCATGCCGCCTGCCTGCGCCATTGTGATCGCCATACGCGCCTCGGTCACTGTATCCATGGCAGAGCTAAGCAAGGGGATGTTCAGAGCAATTGATTTGGTCAACTGCGTACGCGTGTCGGCTGTCGACGGCATGACTGTGCTTGCTCCGGGGACCAACAAAACGTCATCAAACGTTAAGGCTTCACGAATCTGCATGGGGGGCTCCTTGGCGGCAACACTTCAGTTGCAATGCCTTTTGGCACGACTTTGGCGGTTGCGAAAGTGTGGTGTTTGGTCCTGAATTTATTCTGCCATGTGACCGGCACGCGTTAAGCTCTGGACGGCCAGGATTGCGTCGCCACCAACAGCCAAAAAAGTTGCCCCTTGTTCCAGATGGGTCGTGACCAAAGACGGATCGAAAACAACAACGCCAAAGGGTATCCCCTTTTCTTTCAATTGCCTCGCGGCCTTTTCTATTTCAGCTTGAACCGAGGCGCAGGACGGCGTGCCCGCCAGTCCCATATTTTCCGCCAACTCGGCTGTATTTATCACCACAGCATCCAAGGTGTCGGTTGCGATGATGGGACCGATTTCGGCAATTGCCGTTGTGGACGAAACCAGGCCCAGCAGACAACGCGGGCCCTTTGAGCTCCGCGCGCTTGTCAAGAATTTGTCTTTATTTCCAATCAATTGAACTGCGCTTCTTAAAGGCAAGATTAACGGCCAATCCATGGTCAGCCGCGCGCAGTCATCCAATGAGCCTTGACTCAAAATCCGTGCGATCGGCTGGCATCCCTTGGATCCGATCGCATCAAATCTTGCAGTTTGGCCGCTCAACTCATCTTCATCAACAAGGAACCAATCGTAGCCGGTCTTTTGAACAACGGCGGCGATATTCGGAGAAGACACCGAAAGCCACATCCCAATTTGGACTGGCCCGTGTTGAAGACGGTGCTTGAAACGGGTGGTCATTGGGGCCTCTGCCTTGGAACGTTGCCGAGATATAAGCACAGCCGCACGATGACCACCATGACGTTAATCTTTGCCGAAAACAGAAATGGCCGCGCATATTGCGCAGCCATCAATTTCGATAGGTTGCCGAGATTTCTAGCGATGTTTCAATGAAACACCGTTTGCAAAAAGGTGCACCTTTGAAGGGTCTGCAGTAAGACGCACGGTCTGGTGACGCAATTCTGCATGGATACCTGGCAACTTGGCGATCACAGGATCGGCCCCGTCAACGGACTGGAAGTACAACAATGTCACCTCGCCCAAGGCTTCGGTGATATTCACTTTACCTTCAAACACATAGTCGCCTTCTGCGGGAACCATATCTTCTGGTCGGACGCCAACATTTACTGTCTGCCCCAAGTCTGAATCCTTGGTCTCGTAATGCGACGTGGCTTTGCCGCCGCCATCCATCTCGATGGTTGTGACCTTGCCAGTGCCTGTAATTTTGCCTGGCAGAAGGTTCATCGCTGGGGATCCGATGAACTGGGCCACGAATTCGCCATTCGGCGTTTCATACAGCTCCAACGGCGTCCCG
Organism: Paracoccaceae bacterium; assembly: GCA_006844665.1. Classification (GTDB taxonomy): domain Bacteria; phylum Pseudomonadota; class Alphaproteobacteria; order Rhodobacterales; family Rhodobacteraceae; genus Dinoroseobacter. The sequence goes on along the minus strand of SPJP01000001.1, from coordinate 11,168 downwards.
ACCTGGGCGATCCCTTTGTTCGCCAAAACCACAATCCTGGTCGCCAAAGTCATCGCTTCGACCTGATCGTGGGTCACATAGATCATAGTGCTGTCCGGCATCGCCTCTTTCAGCTGGGCTATCTCGATCCGGGTCGCGACCCGCAAAGCAGCGTCAAGGTTGGAAAGAGGTTCGTCGAACAAGTATACCTTAGGATCACGAACAATCGATCGGCCAATCGCAACACGCTGGCGCTGCCCGCCTGAAAGTGCTTTGGGCAGGCGATCAAGATAATCGGTCAATTGCAGCTTTTCGGCTGCCGAAGCGATTGCAGCGTCGATTTCTTCTTTAGACTTTTTGGCAAGCTTCAAAGCGAAAGCCATGTTGTCGCGAACCGTCATATGTGGATAGAGCGCGTAGGACTGGAACACCATCGCGATACCGCGTTGGGCAGGAGGTACGTCATTTACGACCACACCATCAATTTCCAAAGTTCCACCGGTGATTTTTTCCAAACCCGCGATCATGCGCAACAATGTTGACTTGCCACAGCCAGATGGGCCAACGAAGACAATAAGCTCGCCCTTCTTGATGTCCAGATTGATGTCGTTTAGCACGTTTACCGTGCCTCCATAAGTCTTTTCGACATCTTTCAAAACCAGATCGGCCATATCTTTGCTCTCCTATTACCCTGACTTCAAACGCTTTTCAGCGCAATGCAGGGTTGCCATGGCCCAAGTTCGACAGATCCATCATCTGCCCATCCTGCGCTGTTCAATTCTGTGCCAAGCTGCGTCCATGTCCCATTGGGCATTTGGATCGAGCCCGGTGTGTCGGACATATTCACCGCTACAAAAATCTGATCTTCACCATATACGCGAACGAAAGACAGAACGTCGCCAGAAACGGTCAAATCAACCATATCCCCTTTGGCCAAACAAGCTGTGTTTCGACGCAGCGCAATAGCTTTACGGTAGTGATGGATGAGACCGTCGTCACGTTTTTCCTGCTCGGCTACAGAGTTTGGCAAATGATCTTGCGACACAGGCAGCCAAGGTGTGCCATTGGTGAAGCCCCCATTTGCAGTTTCTGCATTCCAAACCATTGGGGTACGGCAGCCGTCGCGGCCTTTAAATTCGGGCCAGAATTCAACGCCATAAGGGTCTTGAAGATCCTCAAATGCAACATCGGCTTCTGATAGGCCCAGCTCCTCGCCTTGATAGATACAGGCAGATCCGCGCAAAGTCATAAGTAGGGTACACAAACCGCGCTGCGCTTCGGTCGACAAGGACCACCGGCTGGCGTGACGCACGACATCATGGTTAGAAAACGCCCAGCAGGCCCACCCATCGGCGGCAACTGCATCGACTTTTGTCATCACTTCTTGAACCCGGGCCGCGGTCAGTTTGACCGGCGCCAAGAATTCAAAGGCGTAACACATCTGCATCATTGTATCGCCGGCAGTATACTCACCCAGCAATTCCAAGCCCAACTGAGCATCCCCAACCTCGCCCACGGACGCAATTGCGGGGTATTCATCCATCATCGCGCGGAACTTTTGCAAGAAATCCAGGTTTTCTGGTTGGTTCTTGGAATAGAGATGCAGCTGATGATTATATGGGTTCACAGACGGCGCAATCGAAGCGTTGCGATCTTCAACTGGCAAAGGAGGATTGTCCCGTAACTCTTTGTCAGCGAAGTAGAAATTGATCGTGTCCAGGCGGAAACCATCAACCCCACGATCTAACCAGAAACGCCCGACATTCAACAGCTCTTCCTGGACGGCAGGTGAATGAAGGTTCAGATCAGGCTGTTCGACCAGGAAATTATGCAGGTAATACTGTTCACGGCGCCCGTTCCAGTGCCATGCCGGACCACCGAAAATCGATAGCCAGTTATTGGGGGGTGTTCCGTCCGGCTTTGGATCGGCCCAGACATACCAATCGGCCTTGTCGTTGGTGCGGTCAGATTTGCTTTCCTGAAACCAAGCATGCTTTTCCGACGTGTGGCTTAGAACAAGGTCAATCATGACCCGGACGCCCAAACTATGGGCCGTTTCAATTACAGCGTCGAAATCTGCAAGAACGCCAAACATGGGATCGACGTCGCAGTAATCGGACACGTCATAGCCGAAATCCAGCATCGGCGACGTGAAGAAGGGCGAGATCCAAATCGCGTCAACGCCGAGCGATGCAATATAAGGCAGTCGATCAACGATACCCAAAAGATCGCCAATCCCGTCGCCGTTGCTGTCTTGATAGCTGCGTGGATAGATCTGATAGATAACGGCACCGCGCCACCAGTCAGGGTCAACAGACAGAGTCACACCAGGCGATTGAATTTCAACAGCTTTATTCATAGCCGCACTTTCTATAAAAACAGTAACTTACTTAACTGAGCCTGCAAGCAAGCCACGAACCAGGTAGCGCTGCATCGCAAAGAATACGAGAAGCGGAACCGCGATAGAGACAAAGGCAGAGGTTGCCAGGATTTCCCAGTTGCCGCCCCGAGTGCCCAGCAGCTCGACGATTTGTTTCGTCATAACGGTGGTTTCACCTGTACTGTCGATCAAGAACACGAGGCTGACGAGCAGGTCGTTCCATGTCCACAAGAACTGGAAGATCGCGAAGCTGGCCAGGGCCGGAAAGCTAAGCGGCAGGATGATTTTGACAAAGATCTGAAAATCAGTCGCCCCATCAACCCGGGCGTTTTCGATGATATCCCGGGGCAGTCCCACCATGTAGTTCCGCAAAAGATAGATTGCCAATGGCAAGCCGAAGCCGATATGGGCAAACCAAACGCCTACATATCCTTTGCCCTTTAGTTCATTTGCGCCCTCTAACCCCAACAAACCATTCAGAAATGTTGTGATATCATTGTGCAGGGACAGCAAAGGGATAAGTGCCAGTTGCAAAGGAACAACCAGCAAAGCCACAACAGCCGCGATCAGCAAAGACCGGCCCGGAAAATCCATCCATGCAAGCGCATAGGCTGCAAAGGCCGCGATCAGAATTGGCAAAACCGTCGCCGGGATCGTCACCGTCAATGTGTTAAAGAACGCTTTTGCCATGCCTTCCCGGTTGCTTTCGTCAAACAACACGTTTTGGTAGTTTTCAAAAGTGAACTCGGGCGGCGTGATAGCGGTGACGAAAATACGTTTGCCGCGGCTTCCAGAAATCTCGGTCTCGCTTTCGATCCGGTAGGAACCGTTGGCTTGTACCGTTACTGTTTCGCCTGACCGGAACTCTCCGACCTCGCCCGCGGCATAGGTCGAGATGTTTTGCGAGCTAGCGCCCCAACGGCTAATTTCGACTTCTATACCTTCCTCGAACAGCTCGCCTTCAATGACGTAAAGCGAGCCCTCAAGCTTTTGTTCGCTTGCCGGGGACGCGCGCAAAGTCAGGTTCTGTTGCGACGGGAACATCGATTTCCACCAGCCCCCCGTGGCGATCTGATCCGCCGTCCGGAAGGATGACACGAACAAGCCAAGGGTCGGAAACAGCCACAGGAAAACCAATGCAGCGACGGAAATATGCACCGCCCAGGTCAGCGAAGACTTGGTGCCAGCAATGTTATCCATTAGCGCATCTCCTTGCGAGCATTGTAGACGTTCCAAACGAGAATAGGAGTTACCAAAAGCATGATGATCATCGCGCTGGCGGACCCGACGCCCCAGTCACCTGCGGTAAACAGCTGGAAATACATGTAGTTGGCCAAGACCTGGGTTTGCCACTGACCGTTTGTCATGGCGAAAACAATATCGAAGACCTTAAGCACAACAATGGTAATGGTCGTCCAAACGACGACGATCGTTCCGGCGATCTGGGGCATCTTGATCTTGAAGAACACCTGAAACGGGTTTGCACCGTCGACAATAGCGGCCTCGATCGTTTCTTCGGGAATGCCGCGCAAGGCGGCTGACAGAATTACCATGGCAAAACCGGTTTGAATCCAGATCAGCACAAGCATAAGGAAGAAAGAGTTCGCTAGCGGAATGGTCAGCCATGTTTGCGGCTCTTGCCCACCGAAAAGCAGATACAGCGCGTTCAGAACGCCGATTTGATCCTGATCGATCGGCCGTGCGTCATAGACCAGCTTCCAGATCACAGCCGCACCGACAAAGGAAATCGCCATGGGCATAAAGATCAGGGATTTTGCGATACTGCCCCAAGAAATTCGGTCTGTTAGCTGGGCAATAAGAAGACCAAAGGCGGTACAAGCGGCCGGAACGACCAAAAGCCACAGCATGTTATTTTGCAGCGCTTCCCAGAATTTCTCGTCCGCGAAAAGCTTTGTGTAGTTGTCAAATCCGACAAACTGCGACGCGCCACCGGGCAAACGTTCGCTTAGCGACAAGAGCAGGGTTTTGACAACGGGATAGGCCAGATACAGACCAAGGGCGAAGATCGCGGGCATCAAGAACAGCCACGGGCGGATCATTTCGCGCCGGTTGATATTGCGACCAGCATTGGGCCCTTTGGCCGGAAACAGAACCTTGTCGAGAAGTTGGTTTGAAAAATAATAATAACCAACACAGACACTTACACCAACCAAAATGGTAAAAAGTCCTAGGAATGCTGGATGCATTGGCCCCTCCCAAGGTTAAAAAATGTCAGCCCGGTGCATGTTTCACCGGGCTGACGGTCACTTCACTTCAACGCAATTTCAAAAGAGATCGCGACTACTCGTACTTACTTCAAAGCGTCCCAGCTGGACTGGATGCCTGCTGCAACTTCGCCAGCGTCTTTGCCGCCTGCGTAGTCAACCATACCGGTCCAGAAGGAACCTGCACCAACACCACCAGGCATCAGGTCAGAACCGTCGAAGCGGAATGTAGTCGCACCCAACAGGATGTCGTTCATCTTGGCAGTTGCGCCGTCAGAGAACTTGGAGCTGTCAACACCTTTGTGTGGTGTCAGGAAGCCACCACGGGCCATCCATGTCTCGTGTGCTTCAGGTGTCTGCAGGTACTCGATCAGAGCGTGTGCACCAGGGGAGTCGTTGGTGATCGCCCAAAGTGTGCCCGCACCCAGAACTGGGTTGCCCAGCTCTTTTTCAGCGTAGCTTGGGAAGTAGAAGAAGTCTGCATCTTCACCAACAGCTGTACCTTCAGGGAAGAAGGCTGGGATGAAGGACGCCTGACGGTGCATGTAGCACTGAGGAGGCGACGAGAACAGACCCTTGGGAGAGTCGCGGAAGTCTGTAGATGCTACAGCACCGGCACCACCAACAACGTAGTCGTCGTTACGAGCGAATGCACCGAACTCTTCAATCGCAGCAACGATACGAGGATCGTCGAACGAGATTTCGTTGGAAACCCATGCGTCGTAAACGTCAGGTGTCTGTGTCCGCAGAAGCAGATCTTCAACCCAGTCAGTCGCAGGCCAGCCGGTCGCGCCGCCGGAACCCAGACCGATACACCAAGGTGTGCCGCCGTCAGCAACGATCTGATCGCTCAGCGCTTTCAGATCTTCCATCGAAGTTGGAACTTCGTAGCCTGCGTCTTCAAAGTTCTCTGGGCTGTACCAAACCAGGGACTTAACGTCGACTTTGTAGAAGAAGCCATACAGGTTGTCGGCGCCAGATGCGTCTGCATATGTGCCCAGATCAACCCAAGAAGAACCAGCAGCGTAGTTCTCGTTGATCCAGTCGCCTGTGCCGTCTGCCAATGGCGTCAGGAACCCACCAGCGGCCATGTCTGCGGCCAAACCGGGCTGTGGGAATACAGCTACGTTCGGAGCGGAACCAGCTTCAACGTCAACTTTGATCTGCGATTCAAAGCTATCGGAACCAACGTAACGTACGTCAGCGCCTGTTGCTTCTGCGAAACCTGCGAGCACCTGCTCTACGATTTCTTGGTCTGGGCCAAGCCATGGGCCGAAAACAGTGACCTGCTCGCCATTCAGATCGGCTGCAACGGCCATGCCAGAAGTCAGCGCAAGTGCCGCGGCACCTGCGTACAGTGATTTTTTCATAGTAACCTCCCAATCAAGCGGTGCGCCGCTTGAGTCTTACACTCTAGCGCCAGGGACTCATTCCCAAAGCGCTTTGAACACCCATAACCTTTCGCAAATGTGCCTAGCTGTCAATCAAGAGTCGCAATTTTGCCAATGTTTTTTGATGCGCCAAGCATTATCAGTAATTTAGGGGCAAGGCGCTTTACTTTAACAAGGGACCTTCTTACCATTCGCTGTTCAAAGCGCTTTGGGGCACAATGTCTGGAATCAACTTAAAATCTTTGTCTGAAAAGTTGGGTCTGTCTCAGACTACGGTAAGCCGTGCCCTGAATGGTTATCCCGAGGTAAGTGAGCGAACACGCAAGCGAATTCTTCAAGCAGCTGACGAATATAACTACCGTGCGAATGCCGGCGCGAAGGGCCTGGCGACAGGGCGAACCATGCGCATTGGCCATGTGATTCCCTTGAATGACGACCACCAAATGGTGAACCCGGTTTTCGGTGATTTTATCTCGGGCGCAGGCGATGTTTACGCCAACGCAGGCTACGAAATGGTGCTATCTGTCGTCTCTGGCGAGAAAGAGCACGATGCCTACCGCGACTTGGCCGCGAAGCGAAGCATCGATGGGGTAATCGTCCACGGCCCCCGAAAGAACGACCCCCGCCCAGCCCTTTTGGACCAACTGGGACTGTCCTATGTCGTCCATGGGCGCGTCGACGATTATGATGGGGCTTACTCTTATTTAGACATCAACAACCGCCGCAGTTTTCTGCGCGCGACTGAGTTCATGCTAGATCTAGGACATACTCGTCTGGCCTTGCTAAACGGTTGGGAAGATTTCGATTTTGCTGCCCGCAGGCGGGCCGGATTCGAAGAAGCGCTGGATTCTCGTGGCATTACAGCCGACCCATCTTTGATGCTTGAAGGCGAGATGACTGAAACGTTGGGCCACAGCGCTGCCCGGCGGATGCTCGCTCAAAACAATCCCCCAACGGGCTTTGTCGTCTCTTCGACAATGATCGCGATGGGCGTGCGTCGGGCCTTGGACGATCTGGGTTTGGCCATTAGCCGAGACGTGTCGGTCGTGGCCCATGATGACGTGTTGTCCTATTTGGACAACGGCAATGCGCTGCCTGTTTTTACGGCGACACGATCTTCGATCCGGGCCGCAGGGCGTCGTTGCGCCGAAATACTGATACAAAGAATTGAAAACCCCAAATCCGATCCCGTGACCGAGCTTTGGGAAGCTGAGCTGACAATTGGGCAGTCTACTGGGCGCGCGCCAACTTAGCCTTTTGGAGACATCATGACATTGACCTTTACGCGCGGGGATTTCCCCGCGGACTTTCAGTTCGGCACGGCCACTTCTAGCTACCAGATCGAAGGCCACGCCCAAGGCGGCGCGGGGCGCACCCATTGGGATGATTTCGCGGCAACGCCTGGAAATGTGGACCGCGCCGAAAATGGGGCATTGGCCTGTGATCACTACAATCGCTGGGAAGAAGATCTGGACTTGGTGAAGAATGCCGGTTTCGATTGCTACAGGTTTTCGACCAGCTGGGCCCGGGTTTTGCCTGAAGGCCGCGGCACGCCTAACCCTGAAGGTTTAGACTTCTATGACCGTTTAGTTGATGGGATGCTGGAACGTGGACTGAAGCCTTGTGCCACTTTGTACCACTGGGAACTGCCCTCGCCTTTGGCCGACTTGGGCGGCTGGCGCAATGCAGATATGCCCGAATGGTTCGCAGACTATACCCATGTAATCATGGAAAAAATTGGCGACAGAACATATTCAGTCGCCCCGATTAACGAGCCGTGGTGCGTGGGCTGGCTCAGCCATTTCATGGGCCAGCACGCGCCTGGTTTGCGCGATATCCGAGCAACCGCACGCGCCATGCATCATGTCATGAAATCCCACGGGTGCGCCATTCAAGTGATGCGTGATCTGGGTGTCAAAAACCTGGGCGCCGTGTGCAACTTTGAATACGCGCAGCCGTGCGACGACACGCCTGAAGCCGCAAAAGCAGCCAAGCTATATGACAGCTATTACAACCGCTTCTTTATCGAGGCGATATTCAAAGGCAGCTACCCAGAGGATGTGTTGGAAGGCCTTGGCCCCCACATGCCGCAGGGTTGGCAGGACGATTTTGAATTTATTCAACAACCTCTCGATTGGGTTGGACTGAACTACTATACTCGCAAGCTAATCGGCCCTAATTCCGGCCCATGGCCAAGTCACGAAGAACGCCCCGGCCCCTTGCCCAAAACAACAATGGGATGGGAAATTTACCCCGATGGGTTGCACCATTTTTTGACTTGGGTGGCAAAAAACTACACCGGCGACCTGCCCCTTTACGTGACAGAAAATGGCATGTCCGCTGGCACAAAAGATACGACAGGAGGCACCCCGGACCCAGAACGCATCGACTATTTGAACCAGCACGTCGCCAAGGTTAAACAGGCCATTTCAGAAGGCGTTACCGTGAAAGGCTATTTCATCTGGTCGTTGATGGACAACTACGAATGGGCGCTGGGATACGACAAGCGGTTTGGCTTGGTTCACGTAGACTTTGAAACATTGTCACGAACCCCAAAAGCTTCTTATCAAGCGCTTGCAACAGCCCTTTCCCGCGCATAACCAGCGTCGCGGACCCATTTGCCTTGGAGACCCCTATGACCGGCACTGCCCATACCCGTACTGCGCTCGTTGCAGATATTGGCGGCACCAATACCCGCGTAGGCATAGCCGTTGGAACCCAAGTGGACCCGACGACAATTAAGCGGTTTCGAAATGCCGATCACGCAGGGTTAGAACCTGTCTTGCGTTTGTATCTGGAACAACAAGGCGTCTCCAAGTGCGAGGCGGCTTGTGTGGCTGTGGCCGGACCCGTTCGCGATGGTGTTGGGTCATTGACCAACTTGGATTGGACGCTGGATACGGAAACGCTTTCCCATGCAACGGGCGCGTCACAGGCCGCGGTGATAAACGATCTGCAAGCGCAAGGCTACGCTTTGGCCCATGTCGTCGAAGACAATCTGCAAACTATTCTACCGGGCGATGTGGCTGGCAATCGCTCTCGTTTGGTCGTTGGCATTGGAACCGGCTTCAATGTGGCCCCGGTCGTCCAATCCTTAAGCAAGGGAAATGACACAGTTGTTGTGCCCGCAGCAGAGCACGGCCATGTCTTGCTGCCCACTCGTAGCGAAGGTGAAAAAGCGCTTTCCGATCATTTGCATAAACAACGCGATTTTGTGTCAGTTGAAGACGTTCTAAGTGGCCGCGGGTTAGAGCGCGTCTACGCCTACCACGCCATTGGCACTGATACGCCAACTCTGCCCGCAGCCGAAATAATGCAAAAACTGGCCGCTGGCGATCCTGTTGCCACCAAAACCGCTGATACGGTGCTGCAGGTCATGGGCACGGTTATTGGCGATTTGGCCCTGTCCTACCTGCCATTTGATGGCATATATTTGGTGGGCGGCGTGGCGCGGGCCTTTGGCCCCTATTTGCAAAATGGTGTCTTTGCCCAGTCCTTTAAGGACAAGGGAAGGTTCGCGGATTTCATGACAAACTTTCCTGTTTTCATCGTGCTGGACGACTACGCTGCCCTGACCGGCGTTGCCGCGTATTTAAAGTTAAGCGAAAACAGCTAACGCGGTTCAGAATTTCTTAGGAAGTTCATCTCTATACTTTGTTCAACTTGATTGTCGAACAGGGCAAAGATGACCTACGCACTTCTAATAGAAAATGGTGGCGTGTAATGGCCGCGCGCTTGAACTTACCGAACCGCCTGGACAATGGCGCTGCCGCTGACCTTTTGAAGGCTTTCCAGGCCCATCAAGGGACCTGTCTGGATGTAAACGCGCAATCGGTTACTCAGCTGGGCACACTGTCTGCCCAAGTCCTTGTCGCGGCCATTCAATCCTGGTCAACGACGGACAATGACCTGCATTTCGATTCCATTTCCCCTGAACTGCAATCCGCGTGGTCCGATTTGGGACTGTCTGAAATCAATTTCCCCACTCGGGAAGGAGGCCCAGTTTGACACTCTCAGTATTGGCCGTCGACGATTCTCGCACGATCCGCGAAATGATAAAGTTAACGCTTGATGATGCAGGCTATTCCACACTGTTGGCCGAAGACGGCCAAGATGGTTTAGAGGTCCTAACATCTGCAATCGAACAAAACACCCCACCGGACGCAATCATCACCGACATAAACATGCCGCGACTTGATGGGATAGGTTTCATCAAGGCCCTGCGCCAACTGGACAACACCCGAATGATTCCTGTGCTTGTCCTTAGCACAGAAAGTTCCGATACATTGAAACGCCAGGCGCGTGCAGCAGGGGCGACAGGATGGATTGTAAAGCCCTTTGACCCCGCCAAACTGATCAAAGGGTTGCAAATGGTTGCGGGGTCCGCATGACCAATGATCCAATGGCCGATATAAAGGCCACGTTTTTTCTAGAATGCGAAGAGCTCTTGGAAACTCTGTTAGAAGGGTTGGAACTGCTCTCTGATGGCTCTGCAACTGAAGACACGATACACGCGGTATTCCGTTCCGTGCATTCGATTAAGGGCGGTGCCGGCGCATTTGGCCTAGACCGGCTGGTTCATTTCGCCCATCGGTATGAAAATGTGCTGGATTTAATGCGGTCGGGCACCCTGGAAAGCAGCCCAGATCTTATGACTTTGTGTTTTAAGGCGACTGATCTGCTGAGCGATCTTGTGCGTGCAGGTCAAACCAACAAAAACACTGACACCAAAGCGGAAGAAGACGCACTAGAAGCTCTTGCTGGGTATTGCGTCGCCCCAGAGGAGACAGAAGCCGTTGTCGCCTTTGAACCCATGGGTTTGGACATGGATTTAGGGATCGACCCCGATCTTGAACCCACAGAGGCAAATGTTTCCACAACGATCCGGTTTGTGCCGGATATTGCCATGATGGCGGATGGACACGAACCGCTTCACTCCTTACGTGCACTTCAAAATCTAGGGGCGGGCGAGATTGTCTGCCACACAGACAGTCTTCCAACATTGACCGAGCTTAACGGCGAAGACACTCATTTCCACTGGACAATTTCTATGCCAGCAGAGGTGGAGAAGGCTGAAATCGAAGCCGTTTTTGAATTTGTCGACGGCTTGTGCGAAATTGAAATTGGACCTCAAGATCAAGCGGATGCGCCCGAGCATCAGAACGCTATTGAAGGTGCGGGCGAAGCCCCTCA
>SPJP01000024.1 GCA_006844665.1 Paracoccaceae bacterium | reverse complement strand
CCCAGATGGGCCGCGCGGTCTGCATCCCAAAGTTCGGTCAGCAAGGTGACAGAGCCGCCGCAGCATTGGGCCAGATTGGGGCCGAGGGGTTGGCGCAGGAGGGTGTCTTTTCCGTTATCCAGGGCCGTGCGGGCGGCTTGGACGGCCTGATATTCAAGTGCGCCGCCGCCGATCGTGCCGGATTGGCCGCCTGCATGGTCTGTATTTGCCCAGACCAGCATAGATGTTCCGGCCCCGCGCGGCACGGAACCGGCGGTGTCCAGCACAAGGATGCGGGCGACCTTGCCATGGGCGGCTATGGCCGCATTCAGCGCGTCTGTATCAAAGCTCATGTCGCGGCCTGCTGACGGCGTACGGCCCATAGGATGCGTTCGGCGGTGGCCGGGGCGTCCAGGGCGACATAGCGGCTGCCGTCACCACAGGCGGCAATGGCGTCGGACAGGGCCATGAAGGCCGAGATGCCCAGCATGAAGGGTGGCTCGCCCACGGCTTTGGATTTGTAGATCGTGTCCGCCCGGTTCGCACCGTCCCACAGGGAGACGTTGAATATATCGGGGCGGTCGGAACAGGCCGGGATCTTGTAGGTCGAGGGCGCATGGGTTTTCAAAGCGCCTTTTGCGTCCCAGACCAGTTCTTCCGTGGTGAGCCAGCCTGCGCCCTGGACATAGCCGCCTTCGATCTGGCCGACATCCAGCGCGGGGTTCAACGAGGCACCTGCGTCATGCAGAATATCCGTCCGCAAGATGCGGTTTTCGCCGGTCAGCGTGTCGATCACAACCTCGGTCACCGCCGCACCATAGGCAAAGTAAAAGAACGGCGTGCCGGTGCCTGCGTCGCGGTCCCATTCCACATCGGGGGTTTTGTAGAACCCGGTGGCCGACAGGCTGATGCGGGATTGGTAGGCTTTTAGAACGACCTCGTCGAAGCTGTGGGTTTGGTCGCCGACATGGACTTGGCCATGTTCGAACCGCACATCTGCGGCGGCGATCCTTGTGCCTTCGGTCAGCCAGACTGCGAGGCGCGTTTTGATCTTTTCGCAGGCGTCGCGGACGGCCATGCCGTTCAGGTCGGTGCCGGATGACGCCGCAGTGGCGCTGGTATTGGGGACTTTGGCCGTGTCTGTCGCGGTGATTTTGATCCGGTCCAGCGGCACGCCAAACCGAGACGCCGTGACTTGCGCCACCTTTTGGAACAGGCCCTGGCCCATTTCGGTGCCGCCATGGTTCATCCCGATCGAGCCGTCTTGGTAGACATGCACCAATGCGCCCGCTTGGTTCAGATGGGTCAGGGTAAAGCTGATGCCGAACTTGACCGGGGTTAAAGCGATGCCCTTTTTCAGCACGGTGTTGGCGGCGTTCCAATCGTCCACGGCCTTGCGGCGGGCAGTATAGTCGGCGCTGTTGACCAATTGGTCTGTCAGCTCGTGCAGGATGAAATCCTTGACCGGCATGTGGTAGGGGGTGGTTTGCGCAGGCGCGACCCAGCCTTCGGGCGAATGGTCCCCACCGAATTTTTGCGAGCTGCCAGGATTGGGGTTTTGCGCGCTGCTGGGCACTGGGGCGTAGTAGTTCAGGCGGCGGATGTTCAACGGAACCCCGCCAACTGCATGGGCAACGTGATCCAGAACCCGTTCGATCCCGATCATGCCTTGGGGGCCACCAAAGCCGCGAAAGGCGGTGTTGCTTTGGGTGTTCGTGCGCATCCGGTGCGAGGTGATCCGCACATCCGTTAGCAAATAGGCGTTGTCGGCATGAAGCATCGCGCGGTCAGCCACAGGGGCGGACAGATCAGGCGACCAGCCGCAGCGGGCCCATTGCGTGAACTCGACCGCTAGGATCTTGCCGGTGTCATCGAACCCGGCCTTATAGGCGATGCGGAAATCATGGCGCTTGCCGGTGATGATCATATCATCATCGCGGTCATAGCGCATTTTCGCGGGACGCCCGGTCATGTCTGCGATCAAAGCGCAGGAAATGGCCAGCGCGTTGCCTTGGCTTTCCTTGCCGCCAAAGCCCCCGCCCATGCGGCGGACCTCGACCCGGACGGCGTTCATGGGTTTGTGCAGGGCCTCGGCCACTTTGTGCTGGATCTCGGTCGGGTGCTGGGTCGAGCTGCGCACGATCACGTCGCCGCCTTCTTGCGGCTCGGCCAGGGCGGCCATGCCTTCCAGATAGAAATGTTCCTGACCGCCGATTTCAAAGCTGCCCTCAACAGTGCGGGGGGCCTTGGACAGGGCGGTGTCTACATCGCCCTTTTGGTAGATCCGCGCGCCGCCCTCAAAGCAGTCTTCGGCGGCGATTGCGTCGTCCAGGGTCAGAAGGGCGGGCTTTTCAGAGTAGCTGATCTGGGCCAGACGGGCTGCTTTGCGGGCGGCCAGATGGCTGGTGGCGGCGACCAGAAAGATCGGTTGGCCGATATAGAAGACCTCGTCTTCCGCCAGCATGGGTTCGCGGAAGGTGGGCGTGGGCGAGACGTCGTTATGGCCGGGAAGGTCCTGCCATGTCATCACCTTGACCACTCCGGGGGCGGCGCGGACGGCGTCCAGATCGAGCGCGGTTATGGTGCCATGGGCGATGGTGCTAAGCCCAAAAGCCAGATGCAGGGTGTTGGCGGGCAGGGGCACGTCATCGACATATCGCGCAGATCCCGCCACATGCAAAGGGGCGGTGTCATGGGGGGTAGAGGAATAAACGCTCATGCTTGCACCCCCAACACCCGGGTGGGCAGGCCTTGGTCTTCGTAGAAATAGCGCTGCAGCATGTTCTGGGCGCTGACCAAGCGATAGTCGGCCGAGGCGCGCATGTCCGACATCGGGGTGAAGTCGGCGGGGAACTGGGCCATTGCGGCTGTGATGCTGTCTTGGGTCCAAGGAGCGCCTAGCAAGGCAGCCTCGACCGAGGAGGCACGTTTCGGGGTGGCGGCCATGCCGCCGTAAGCGATGCGAGCCCCGGTGACGATTCCGTCTGCGACCGTCACGTTCAGGCAGCCACACACGGCCGAGATATCCTGATCAAATCGTTTGGACAGCTTGTAGCATTTCAGGCGGTCGGCCTGGCGGGGGATCGACACGGCCTCCACAAACTCGCCGGGCTGACGGTCTTGTTTACGGTACTCCAGAAAGTAGTCTTCCAGCGGTAACTGGCGGCGCGTGTCGCCAAGGCGCAGATGCAAGGTTGCCCCAAGGGCGATCAGGGCGGGAGGGCCGTCGCCGATGGGCGAGCCGTTGGCGATATTGCCGCCGATGGTGGCAGCGTTGCGCACCTGGGTGGACCCGTAGCGGCGGATCATCTCGGCCATATCTGGGTGGTAGGGGGCAATGGCTTCGCGCACATCTGTTAAGCTGACCATCGCGCCAAAGCGGATTTCATCGTCGGAGACGGAGACGGATTTCAAATCATCGCAGCCGGTTAGAAACGCCACTGGGGACAGATCCATCAGATGCTTGGTGACCCAAAGGCCCACATCCGTGGCCCCGGCGATCAGGGTCGCGTCGGGGTTGGCTTGATACCATGGGGCAAGCTGGTCCGCGCTGGTGGGGCGGAAGGCGGCGTCTTCGCCTGTGCCTGCGGTTTGCGGTAAAGGCTGGGACAGATGGGCCGGAACCGGGGCGGCGGACAGCGCGTCTGCTGCGCGAATGATCGGGGCGTAGCCTGTGCAGCGGCATAGGTTGCCAGCCAGCTGGTCGTCGTGATCGGCAGCACCGTTCAGATGGGCGGTGGCCATAGACATCGCGAAACCCGGTGTACAGAACCCGCATTGCGAACCGTGGTGTTCCACAAGGGCGGTTTGCGCGGGGTGTGGGGTGCCGTCGGGGGCGGCCAAGCCTTCGACCGTGGTGACTGATTTTCCGTCAAGCTGGGGCAGGAACAAGATACAGGCGTTCAGGGCCCGTGCGCCGGTTTCGTCCTGGACCATGACCGTGCAGGCCCCGCAATCGCCTTCGTTGCACCCCTCTTTGGTGCCGGTCAGACCGGCCTTTGTGCGCAGATGATCCAACAACGTGACGCAGGGCGCCTCATCGGTTGTCACGGTCTCTCCGTTCAGAAGAAACGTAGTTCTCATTAGATTTATCCGCCGCGGTACCAAGTTCATGTCGGGACCGGCGCTCGATGCGGCGTAGAACGCTTGTGGACCCCACCCGAAAGCTAAGCGCACCAAAACTTGTTTGGCAAGCTTTGTGAACAGTTCCTTATTCGCACAATTTTAACGCAGCATTGCGTTGAGCGCATGACGGCTTTGCCCAAACGATTGTTGTGCAGGTGCAGAAACTTGATATTTATAGTTCAAGTTTAATAACTTTGTTGGAGCTAGCTAAATGGCTGTTTTTGAAGTAGTATCCCCGTCTCGCGTGGCCTTCATGGCCGCTATTTCTGCCCGCGTTGAAATGCTGCGTGTGCGGTATGAGCAGTACAAAGTGTACCGCCGGACCCTAAGCGAGCTGGAAATGCTGGATGCCCGCGATTTACGCGATCTGGGTATCGGAAGCGGAGATATTCAGCGTTTGGCGCGCGAGGCAGCAGGCTGGTAAGCCACGTTTGACAAGATTTTAAGACATAAGACAGTGCGATCTACGCGCCATTGCTAAACGGCAGTGGCGCGTTTTGCATTTGAGGGCTGTTTTACGCTTTCCCCGCTGGGGACCGGGTTCTAAGTTGAGCCCATGAGCACAGAACCGCGATTCATCCACCTTCGTTTGCATTCAGAATATTCCTTGCTGGAAGGGGCCATGCGGCTGAAAAAGCTGCCGGGCCTTGTGGCGGATATGGGGATGCCCGCGGTTGCCCTGACCGACACGAACAACATGTTCGCGGCGTTGGAATTTTCCGAAACCGCGTCCAAGGCTGGGGTGCAGCCCATTGTGGGCTGTCAGGTTGATCTGGGCGATGCGGATGGATCTGCGCCGATTGTTTTGCTGGCCCAATCCGAGGCCGGCTATAACAACCTGATGAAAATAAACAGCTTTCTGTATATCGACAAAGGCGGGGAAGCGCCCTTTGTCAGTTTGGATCAGCTGTGTGCCCATGCAGACGGATTGATTTGTTTGACAGGCGGGCCGGACGGGCCAGTGGGCCTGCATTTCGCCGCGGGCCATCCGGAACGGGCTGAAGCCCTGGTGCGTCGTCTGATGGATGCGTTTGATCAGCGGCTCTATATCGAATTGCAGCGCCATCCGCTGGAAGATGGCCAAACAGAGCCGACAGAGCGGGGCCATATAGAGCTGGCGTACCGCTTGGACCTGCCGCTGGTGGCAACAAATGATGTCTATTTCCCCAAACCTGCGATGTACGAGGCCCATGACGCGCTGATCTGTATTTCCCAAGGTGCTTATGTGGATCAAGCCGAAGGGCGGCGGCAATTGACGCCCCAACACTACCTGAAAACCCCCGAGGAAATGGCCGCCCTGTTCGCGGATCTGCCCGAGGCGCTTGAAAACACCGTCGAAATCGCGCGGCGCTGTGCGTTTAAGACCTATAAACGCGACCCGATTCTGCCGAAATTTGCCGATGACGAGGTGATCGAGCTGCGGCGACAGGCCAATGAGGGTCTGAAAGCGCGGCTGGAGGTGATTCCCCATGCCGATTCGGTGGAAAAGTACCAAGAGCGTTTGGATTTTGAGCTGGGCATCATCGAACGGATGGGGTTCCCGGGCTATTTTCTGATCGTTGCGGATTTTATCAAATGGGCCAAGGATCGCGGTATTCCGGTTGGGCCGGGGCGGGGGTCTGGAGCGGGCTCGCTCGTGGCCTATGCGCTGACGATTACCGATCTGGATCCGCTGCGCTATGCGTTGCTGTTTGAACGGTTTCTGAACCCCGAACGTGTTTCGATGCCTGACTTTGACATCGACTTTTGCATGGACCGCCGGGAAGAGGTGATCCGCTATGTTCAGGAAAAATACGGGCGCGATAAGGTGGGGCAGATCATCACCTTTGGTGCGCTGCTGTCCAAGGCTGCGGTGCGCGATGTGGGCCGGGTATTGCAGATGCCTTATGGGCAGGTGGACCGTCTGTCCAAGATGATTCCCGTCGAAGGGGTCAAGCCTGTCAGCATCGAAAAGGCGCTGAAGGACGAACCACGCTTGGCCGAGGAAGCGCAGAGGGAAGAGGTCGTGGACCGGCTGTTGAAATACGGGATGCAGGTTGAAGGGCTGTTGCGCAATGCCTCCACCCACGCGGCGGGGGTTGTGATTGGCGACAGGCCGCTGGATGCGCTGGTGCCGTTGTATCAGGATCCACGGTCCGACATGCCCGCGACCCAATTCAACATGAAATGGGTGGAACAGGCCGGGCTGGTGAAGTTCGACTTTTTGGGTCTGAAGACTCTGACCGTTATTCAAAACGCGGTGGATCTGATCCTGAAAACTGGGCGCCCGCTGCATGTGGCTGCTGACGGGACCGAGCTGTATGAGCCCGCGCCCGGCACAGTGAACGACATCAACGCGATCCCGCTGGATGATGAGGCGAGCTATAAGCTTTACGCCTCGGCCAAGACGGTTGCGGTGTTCCAGGTGGAAAGTTCGGGTATGATGGACGCGCTGCGGCGCATGAAACCCACATGTATCGAAGACATCGTGGCGCTGGTGGCCCTGTACCGTCCAGGGCCGATGGAAAACATTCCGAAATATTGCGAGGTCAAGAACGGGTTATCGGATCGCGACCGGCTGCACCCTTCGATCGACCATATTCTGGACGAGACCCAAGGCATCATCGTTTATCAGGAACAGGTGATGCAGATTGCCCAGGAAATGGCGGGTTATTCCCTGGGCGGCGCGGATCTGTTGCGCCGGGCCATGGGTAAGAAGATCCAAGAGGCCATGGACGCTGAGAAGCCGAAATTCCTGAAGGGCTCGGCCGAAAATGACGTTGATGAAAAGAAGGCGACCGAGGTTTGGAACCTGCTGGATAAGTTCGCCAATTACGGCTTCAACAAATCCCACGCGGCGGCCTATGCCGTGGTCAGCTACCAGACGGCTTGGCTAAAGGCGAACCACCCGGTGGAATTTATGGCCGGGGTGATGAACTGCGATATCCACCTGACCGACAAGCTGGCTGTTTACGCGGAAGAGGTTCGGCGCGGTCTTGGGTTGGAAGTGGTGCCGCCTTGTGTGAACCGGTCGCAGGCGGTGTTCTCGGTCGAGGACGGCAAGCTGCTTTATGCGCTGGGCGCGTTGAAGAACGTTGGCGCGGATGCGATGCGTTTGATCACGGATGCGCGCGAGGACAAGCCGTTTGCGACGCTTTACGATTTGGCCCGGCGGGTTGATCTGAAAAGGGTCGGTAAGCGACCGTTGGAAAACCTGGCCCGGGCGGGCGGCTTTGATCAGCTGGACCCAAACCGCCGCCGTGTGCTGGAAAGCCTGGACGGGTTGGTGGCTTATTCTTCCGCGATATTCGAGCAAAAAGCGTCGAACCAGGTGTCGCTGTTCGGCGAAGCGGGCGAGGATTTGCCAGAGCCACGCCTATCGCCCATCGGGGATTGGTTGCCAGCCGAGCGGTTGAACGAAGAACAGGCCGCGATCGGGTTCTTTTTGTCGGGTCATCCGCTGGACGATTATATGGGCGCGTTGAAACGCAAAGGCGCGATGACCCTGACCCAAGTGGCCGACAAAGCGCGCAGCGGGCCCCATGTGGCAAAGCTGGCAGGCAATGTGGCGGGCAAGCAGGAACGAAAATCCGCGCGGGGCAATCGGTTTGCGTTCGTGCAACTGTCTGATCCCACAGGGCTTTACGAGGTGACGGTGTTTTCGGACACGTTAGAGACCGCGCGCGAACATCTGGAAACCGGCAACAACGTGATGCTGACGGTCGAGGCGACGATGGAAAGCGATCAGCTGAAATTGCTGTGTCGCGGGGCCAGCCCGATCGATGCGGCTGTTGCCACGGGCGAGGCGCTGGGGCTGAAGATCTTTATCGACGCCGAGGCCGCCGTGGCCCCGGTGGCTGGTTTGCTGGAGCGAATGCGAGCCGAGAAAACCCGTGCGTCCCGTGGCCCGATAGAGCTGTGCTTGATGGCATCCGATCTGGATAGCGAGTTGGACATCGCGCTGGGCGATAATTTCCCGGTCAACCCGCAGTTCAAAAGCGCGCTAAAGGCCGTGCCTGGGGTCGTGACGGTTGAAGAGCTATAGGGCGTCCGCGCCTGTCTGCGTGCCGACCCATTCCAGGATAGCCTCGGCGTTGGCATCCAGTTGGATCGCTTGGCCGTCGCAGAATGTATCAAAGGCGGGTTTGTTATTGGGGTTCAGGCCGACGACAACCGGGATGTCTTGGGCCAGCGCTTCGGCAATGACATCGCGAAAGCCACGGCCGTCAGCCTCGTGCTTGCCGAATTTGTTGATCAGAACCACATCCGCGCCTTTGGCCAGCTGGATTTGAGAGGCCTGAACCGACTGTTCCAGCGCGTCGGGGTTTAGCCGGCAGCCTTGGGAATTCGGTCCAAGGGATTGCGAAATGCGGATCGTTGGCCCATCGGGCAGCACCAGCACATCCATATCGCAACGATCTTGATCGGCCAGTTCTGTGTTGATTTGCACCGTGCCCGCCAAGGCCAGCCCCAAAGGCTGCAAGCCGCGCGCTACTGTTTGCAGCAATGCATCCGTGTCGCCGCGCCCCGGTGCCATTGTATATGCCAGTTTCATCTGTTTACCCGTCTGTATCGATGCCAGCTTAATAGTGCGGCGGACGTTCGTCGCCAAAAAACACACTGCCCGTGTTTTGATCGGCAGATTCGCGCAGGCGGGCCACCATCGCGGCGGTCAGCTTGGTCAGGCGGTCCAGCTCGGCCCCTTGGGTGATGACCTGTTGCGACAGATCCTCGACCGTCTTTTCAAGATGGGCCAATTTTTCTTCCAGGGCGGTTATGTCGTTCATTTCTGGCGTCTCCGGCTTATAGGGTGGATTATGGGCATACAGGGCAGTGATTGCACCCTGTGTCTGCATGGATTACACCGCGCGCGACCAAAGAGGACCGATATGGCCCAGAGTAAAGCGAAAACCAAGAAACAGCCCCGTCCAAAGGCCGAAACGCCCAAAGGATTCCGTGATTATTTCGGCGCAGAGGTGACCGAGCGGCAAAAGATGTTGTCGCAGATTGCTCATGTGTACCATCTGTACGGATTTGACGCGCTGGAAACCTCGGCTGTGGAAACGGTCGAAGCGCTGGGCAAGTTTCTGCCGGACGTGGATCGCCCGAACGAAGGCGTGTTTGCCTGGCAGGAAGACGAGACCGCCGATTGGCTGGCGCTGCGCTATGATATGACGGCGCCTTTGGCCCGGGTTGCGGCGCAGTATCGCAATGATCTGCCCAGTCCGTACCGGCGTTATGCCATGGGGCCGGTCTGGCGCAACGAAAAGCCGGGGCCAGGGCGGTTCCGCCAGTTTTATCAGTGTGACGCGGACACCGTAGGCGCGCCCAGCGTGGCAGCGGATGCGGAAATCTGCGCCATGCTGTCGGACACGTTGGAAGCGGTCGGGATTTCACGTGGCGATTACGTGGTGCGGGTCAACAACCGCAAAGTACTGAACGGCGTGATGGAAGTCGCAGGTCTTGCAGGGGATGAAAACGAGGCCGCGCGCGGCATCGTGCTGCGGGCCATCGACAAGCTGGATCGCCTGGGGCCCGACGGCGTACGCGACCTGTTGGGCGAAGGGCGCAAGGATGCGTCCGGTGATTTCACCAAAGGCGCGGGCATGGAGGCCGACAAGGCCGAGCTTGTCATGGGCTTTATGACTGCCAAGCGGGACACGGGCGCAGAAACATGTGCACGGTTGGCCGAACTTGTCGCAGGATCAGATGTAGGTGCCGAGGGCGTGGCCGAGCTGGAAACCATTGCGACTTTGCTGGCGGCCCAAGGCTACGGGCCCGACCGGATCGAGATTGATCCGTCCGTTGTGCGGGGCCTGGGCTACTACACCGGCCCGGTGTTCGAGGCCGAGCTGACATTCGAGATCTTGGACGAAAAAGGCCGACCGCGGCAGTTCGGGTCCGTGGCAGGCGGCGGGCGCTATGACGATTTGGTCAAGCGCTTTACCGGCCAGGCGGTTCCGGCAACCGGGGTTTCCATCGGTGTGGACCGTCTGCTGGCTGCCTTGCGTGCCAAGGGCCAAACCAGCGGGGCCGAGGCTGGCCCGGTGATCGTGACCGTCATGGACCGCGACCGGATGGCCGACTACCAAGCAATGGTGGGCGAGTTGCGCACCGCTGGCATCCGCGCCGAGGTTTATTTGGGCAACCCCAAGAACTTCGGTAACCAGTTGAAATACGCCGATAAACGCGACAGTCCCGTAGCCGTGATCCAAGGCGGGGACGAGGCCGAGCGTGGCGTCGTACAGATCAAGGATCTGGTTCTGGGCAAAAAGCTGGCCGAAACCGCGACCCTGGAAGAGTGGAAAGACCGCCCCAGCCAGATCGAGGTGCCACGGGCAGATTTGGTTGCGGAAATCCGTAAAATGCTGGCGGGTGAATAGGCGATGCCAAGCGCAGAACAACGCGAGGCGGCACGGCTGTTTCAGGTGATGCAGCAGGGCGGCGCGCAGGCTGTTGACGCGCCTGTGTTGCTGCCGTCCGAGACGTTGCTGGATCTGTATGGTGAGGACCTGCGCGCGCGGGCCTATGTTACCAATGACCCCGAGCAGGGCGAAATGATGATGCGGCCAGATTTTACTGTGCCGGTCGTGCAGATGCATATGAACGACGGCGCGGATCCGGCGCGTTATACCTACCAAGGCCAAGTGTTTCGTAAGCAAGACCCCGGCGCGCTGCGGGCGAGGGAATATTGGCAGGTCGGGCTGGAATTGTTCGACCGGGAAAACCCCGCCGCCTCGGAAGCGGATGTGTATTGCACGGTGCGCGCGGCGCTGGGCGATCTGCCGTTTACGGTGGAAACCGGGGATATGGGCGTGTTGCTGGCCGCAGTTCAGGGGCTGGACACAAGCGCGCGGCGCTGTGCGGCGCTGACCCGCCACGTGTGGCGGCCTGACCGGTTCCAAACCTTGTTTGACCGGTTCTGTGGGCGCGGCGATGACCAGGTGCAGCGGACAGAACTGGCGGAATTGGCTGCGGAAGATGTGCCTGCCCGCATTCAGGCCGCTGGCCCGCAGATCGGGTTGCGCAGCAGCGCTGAAATTGCGGGCCGCGTCGCAGTTCTGGCCGAGGATGCAAACGTCGCACCCATCCCGGCTCAGCAGGCCCAGATGCTGGAAGACCTGTTTAATTTGCGCGACACCAGCGTGGCGGCCCTGGCCCGGCTGCGCCAAATCGCGCAGGATTTGCCAACGATTTCACCCGCGCTGGACCGGATGGAGGCACGTTTAGATGCCCTGTCTGATGCCGGCATCGACGTGGCGCAGTTGTCTTTTGATGCGGGCTACGGGCGTCATGCGATGGAATATTACGACGGGTTCGTGTTCGGGTTTTATGCCAAGGACCGGCCGGAGCTGCCGCCTTTGTCAACGGGCGGGCGCTATGATGCGCTGACCCGCGTTTTGGGGCAGGGGCGCGAAATTCCGGCTGTTGGGGCGGTGATCCGGCCCGGCGTTGTGACTTTGATCCGAGGAGAAGCGTGATGCTAAAGCTCGGTGTGCCGTCCAAGGGACGGTTGATGGAGAAGACGTTTGAGTGGTTCGGCGAACGGGGCGTTGGTTTGCGTCGAACGGGCACCGACCGAGAATATGCCGGTGCTGTGGACGGGGTCGGCGATGTGGGCTTGGTTCTGCTGTCAGCAGGCGAGATCCCGCGCGAGCTGGCGGCCGGGCGCATTCACTTAGGGGTGACCGGCACAGATCTGGTGCATGAAAAGATAGCTTTGTGGCCGTCCAAGATCGCCAGTTTGGCGGAACTTGGCTTTGGCCATGCCGATCTGATCATCGCGGTGCCCAAATGCTGGATCGACGTGGATACGTTGGATGATCTGGATGCAGCCGCCGCCGCCTTTCGGGCCGAACATGGGTTTCGCTTGCGGATCGCCACCAAGTATCACCGCTTGGTCCATGGCTATCTACGCAAGCACGGGGTGGCCGATTATCAGCTGGTCGACAGCCAAGGTGCGACCGAAGGCACTGTGGCCAACCTGACGGCCGAGGCGATTGCAGACATCACCTCGTCCGGGGCGACGCTGGAAGCCAACCATTTGAAGATCCTGCAAGGTGATCTGATTCTGGCCTCGCAAGCGACGTTGTTCGGCAGCCGCACGGCCCCTTGGGGGGATGTGGAACGGGGGGCTTTGGCAGCGTTAGGCGCTGAAATGGACATGGACCTGTCCGACTGCATTCGGTGAAACCTTGGCCCGTAGGCTTAGCGGACGCCGATTTCTGCTAGGGCTTGGGTCAGTTCCAGGGGCAAGGCGGCTTCACTGGCGCGGCCCTTGGCCAGGTCGCGGGGGGCGTCCCCGGGTTTTAGGTAGCGCCACCCTTGAAAGGGGCGTTTGGGGGCGGTTTCTGTTTGGAACAGGTGCGGATCCAGCACAATCGCGCAGCGGCGAATTCCGTCTTGTCCGGTAACCTCGTCCAGCCGCAGAATTTTCTGGCGCGCTTGGATCAGACCTTTGATCACCCAATAGATTG
This sequence comes from Paracoccaceae bacterium, assembly GCA_006844665.1. Classification (GTDB taxonomy): domain Bacteria; phylum Pseudomonadota; class Alphaproteobacteria; order Rhodobacterales; family Rhodobacteraceae; genus Dinoroseobacter. The sequence continues at coordinate 41,645 of SPJP01000024.1, read as the reverse complement.
AACCGCCTGCCAAAATTTCCGCAGAGCGCTTTGGCCACATCCGTGTGACGTGGCGCGGCAGACCGTCTTGGTACCGCGAAGGAGCGGTTTCTTGCCAAGCTACAAGATCTTCTACGCTGTCGGTGCCAACTGACAGCTTTACAAGATGTATGAAGTTATCCACAATCGTCCCCCACGCCTAGTGTAAGACTAAGTGATTCCCCTGGAAGTGCAAAGCGTCCGTTGACCGCTGACCACTTTGGAACTGACCGCCATACGGAGCCTTTATATGAGCCGCTTTGCAGCCCCAATCGCCGAGTCCATTTGGGACATGAAATATCGTTTCAAAAAAGCGGATGGGACGCCAATAGATACGAATGTAGAAGACACCTGGCGGCGGATTGCGCGCAGCTTGGCCAGCGTTGAAAAGGACGCGAGCGGCTGGGAAGATAAGTTCTACAGCGCGTTGGAAGATTTCCAGTACCTTCCTGCAGGCCGGATCACCGCCGGGGCCGGGACCGAGCGGTCGGTCACCCTGTTCAACTGTTTTGTCATGGGTACGGTGCCAGACGATATGGGCGGCATCTTCGAGATGTTGAAAGAGGCAGCCCTGACCATGCAGCAAGGCGGCGGTATTGGGTATGATTTCTCGACCATCCGGCCGAAGGGCGCGACGGTAAAGGGCGTGGCGGCTGATGCGTCTGGCCCGCTGTCGTTCATGGATGTGTGGGATGCGATGTGCCGGACGATCATGTCGGCAGGTTCGCGCCGGGGGGCGATGATGGCCACCATGCGCTGCGACCACCCCGATGTGGAACAGTTCATCGCGGCGAAATCCGACCCAGCGCGGCTGCGTATGTTTAATGTCAGCGTTCTGATCACCGATCCGTTCATGGAAGCGGTCAAATCGAACGGCGCGTGGGATCTGGTATTTGACGGCAAGGTCTACAAAACCGTGCAAGCACGGGATCTGTGGAACCAGATCATGCAGGCCACCTATGATTATGCCGAACCGGGTGTGATCTTTATCGACCGGATCAACAAGGCCAACAACCTGTCTTATGTGGAACAGATTGCAGCGACCAACCCGTGTGGCGAACAGCCTTTACCGCCTTATGGTGCGTGTTTGCTGGGCTCGATCAACCTGGCGCGTTTGGTGGACAACGCGTTCGAAAAAGACGCAGGTCTAAGCGAAAGCAAACTGACCCAGCTGACGGCACTGGCCGTTCGAATGATGGACAATGTTGTCGATGCGTCCCGCTTCCCGCTGCCGCAACAAGCAGAAGAGGCGCAGAACAAGCGCCGCATTGGGTTGGGTGTAACCGGTCTGGCCGATGCTTTGCTAATGGTCGGTCAACGCTACGGGTCGGAAGAGGCCGCCGCCCAAACCGACAAATGGCTGCATATGGTGGCCCGCGCGGCCTATCTGGCCAGTGTGGATCTGGCCAAGGAAAAAGGCGCGTTTCCGCTGTTTGATGCCGAAGCTTATCTTGCATCGGGCACCATGCAGGCGATGGATGATGATGTGGTTGAGGCGATCCGCACCCACGGGATCCGCAATGCTTTGCTGACCTCTATCGCGCCGACAGGCACGATCAGCCTGTATGCGGGCAACGTGTCTTCCGGGATCGAGCCTGTGTTTGCCTATGCCTATACCCGCAAAGTGCTGCAAAAGGACGGATCGCGGACGGAAGAAGAGGTCGTGGATTATGCCGTCAAGCTGTGGCGCGACAAGTTCGGCGATAAAGAGCTGCCCGATTACTTCGTGAACGCACAGACTTTGGCACCAGAAGACCACGTTCGGATGCAGGCCGCGGCCCAGAAATGGATCGATAGCAGTATTTCCAAAACCATCAACGTGCCCGAAGATATCGACTTTGAAAGCTTCAAGAACGTTTATCTAAGCGCGTGGGATCAGGGCTGTAAGGGCTGCACAACCTACCGGCCGAATGATGTGACAGGATCCGTTCTGACGGTGTCCGAAGAAAAGAAAGAGACCAAGAAGCCCGCCGAAGCGGTCAGCTATACCGAGGCTGCGCCGCAGCGTCCCCATGGCGATGTGGTCTATATGACCGATCCGCTGGACCGGCCGGAAACGCTGGAAGGCAACACCTACAAGCTGCAATGGCCTGATAGTCCTCATGCGATCTACATAACGATCAATGACGTTATTGTTCATGGGCACCGTCGCCCGTTCGAGATTTTCATCAACTCCAAAAACATGGAGCATTACGCCTGGACGGTTGCGCTGACACGGATGGTGTCGGCTGTGTTCCGCCGGGGCGGCGACGTCAGCTTTGTGGTCGAGGAATTGAAAGCCGTGTTTGACCCCCGTGGTGGGGCCTGGATGGGGGGCAAATATGTGCCGTCGATCCTTGCGGCCATCGGTGGGGTGATCGAACGCCATATGGTGGAAATCGGCTTTATCGAAGGCGAAGGCATGGGCCTAAAGACCGACCCCAAGGCGCAGGTGGTGAACCTGGGAACGCGTGGCGGGGCGGCTTGCCCGAACTGCGGTGAATACGACATGCGCATGTCCGAAGGCTGCATGACGTGTGGGTCCTGCGGCCATTCCAAATGCGGCTAGGCCTGCAAGGTTAGTGCATTTTCTACGGTAGCGGGTCGGTCTGGAACAGGGTGACCCGCAAACCACCATGGGATACCGGGGCCTCTGTGGGTTTGAACGGCAGGGCGCTGGCCTTGGCCAGACCTTCGTCGCTGGTGATGATCCCGACGCGCCAGCGCGAGAACCGCTCAAGCAAGGTTTTGCCCAATGCGCCGTAGACGGAAAACAGCAATTTGCGGTTGCCGATGCGGGCGCCGTAGGGTGGGTTGACCAGGACGATGCCGGGTTTTGTGTCGGGGCGCTGCAGCTCGGACACGCCCTGGCGGATTATCGCAATCAGATCGCCCACACCTGCGCGCGCGGCGTTTTCGCCGGCCATTTTCACTGCACCCGCATCCCGGTCACTCGCAAAGAATTGCGGTAGGGGGCCGTTAGGGGTGGGCGCTTGGCTGCGCATTTTGTCCCATGCACCGGCGTCAAAGCTGGCGAAATGCTCAAACGCAAAGCTTCGGCTGCGACCGGGGGCCAGACCCATGGCGATTTCGGCGGCCTCGATACAGATGGTGCCGGACCCGCACATGGGATCGACCACGGTTTGGGTGCCATCATAACCCATTTGCTGCAAAAACAGGGCGGCCATGGTTTCGCGCAAAGGGGCTTTGCCGATGGCTTCTTTGTGGCCGCGTTTGTGCAAAGGCTCGCCCGAGGTATCGAGGCTGAAGGTGCACAGATCGTCTTCGATCCGGGCCTTTAGCACCAATGTGGCCTCGGCCGAGATTTCGACACCTAAGCTGTCCTTTAACGCGGTCTCGATCCGCTGGGTGGCGGCTTTGGCGTGGTAGATACGGGACCGTTTGCAAACCACGTCAACCTTTAGGGGGATGTCGGGGCGTAAGGTTTGAGCCCAGGGGAATTTGTGGGCGCGCTTGTCTAGCTGTGCCAGATGCATGGCGCGGAACGACCCAAGGCGGACCAAAACCTTGCCCACGCCGCGCAATTGCAGGTTGGCGCGCCAAACCTCGGACCAATCGCCTTGGATGGTGACACCGCCGGGTTGCACCGTGGCCGGGCCAAATCCCAAGGATTTCGCCTCGGATGCGAGGGCGGTTTCGTGGCCGGGCAGGGCAACAAGGTATATGTCAAGCGGGGTATCGGTGTCTGTCATTCCTGCTGCCTATCGGTAAAACCGGGCCAGATCGACCGGGAAATGGGCCAGGCTTGATGCGACATTATTTCTGACTAATGCAGTCAGGAATTATTGACACCCATCGCTTGGTTTTCCATAACGCCTATATCGACTGTTTTAGTCAGTTATAAATTGCCACCGGAGAGATCACATGATCCGCACCACAACCGCGCTTGTCACCCTTGTTGCATTGGCTGCACCAGCCTTTGCCGAGGGCGAGCTGAACATCTACACCTCGCGCCACTACGACACTGACGAACAACTCTATTCCGATTTTACGGAAGCCACGGGCATCACCGTTAACCGGATTGAAGGCAAAGCGGACGAGCTGCTGGCCCGGATGAACGCTGAAGGCGTGAATTCGCCCGCAGATATTTTCATGGCCGCAGATACCAGCCGGATGAAGCGCGCCAAGGATGCCGGGGTTTTGCAAAGCATCGACAGCGCAACGCTAGAGGCGCGGATCCCTGGATATCTGCAGGATGTCGACAATCAGTGGTTCGGGTTTTCCCAACGCTCGCGGATTATTTTCTACGACAAGACCACGGTTGAAAACCCGCCACAGACCTATCTGGATCTGGCCGATCCGGCCTATGAAGGCATGGTGTGCCATCGGTCCTCGACCAACCCCTATAGCCAGACCTTGCTGGCCTCGATCATCGAGAATCACGGGCAAGAGGCCGCGACTGCATGGGCCGAAGGCATGGTGAACAACTTTGCGCGGGATCCTCAGGGTGGTGATACGGATCAGCTGCGGGGCTTGGTGTCTGGGGAATGTCAGATCTCGGTTTCCAACACTTATTACTTTGCCCGCGCGATACGCACCGATGTACGGGGCCTGCCGAAGGATGCGATCGCCAATATCGGTTGGGTGTTCCCGTCTCAGAATGCCGAGGGCGCACATATGAACCTGTCGGGCGGCGGTGTGGCGGTTCATGCGCCACACAAGGAAAACGCGATCAAGTTCTTGGAATATCTGTCCAGCGATCAGGCGCAGCTGTATTTCAGCGGCGGCAATGATGAATACCCCGCCGTGCCAGGCGTTGGCTTGTCGCCATCTGTTGCGGCGCTGGGTTTGTTCAAGCCGGATGACGTGGATCTAAGCGCTGTTGCCGAAAACATCCCGACAGCACAGCAGATCTTTAACACGGTTGGCTGGGAATAAGCGTTTTCCAGATTTGATTTTGGAGCGGCGCGTTCTGAACAGGGCGCGCCGTTTTCATTTCGGGTCAGGCCCCATTAATCCTGCACTGCTGGTTTGACAGATTTTTTGTCTGGCCGTTGCCCGACAATGCATCGCAACGATGCATGAGAGGGAAGGAACGGAGACGCGGGAATACCCTCTCGTGTATCGCTGTGCGATACCCTGCCGGGCAACGGTGGTTCTATTTCAAGGCTCTGTGACGCTGCCAGGCGGAAAATCCGTCAAATCCGTAAGGACGCGAAATCCTCGTCATCTCAGCGGCTCGATCCGCTTGAAAAGTGAACCACACTGGTCTGCGCAGATCAAACCCCTGAGATTTAGAGGATTTTGCGCCAGCAGTGCCGGATTAATGGGCCCTGACCCTAGCTGGCGCGGCTGCGGCCAACACCGCGACAGACCAGGATGACGGGCAACAGGCCAAGCGCCACGATCACAAGGCTGGGCACCGCCGCGCCGTCCAACCGTTCGTCCGAGGCCAGACGGTGGGCCTGAACCGCCAAGGTGTCGTAGTTAAAAGGCCGCATGATCAGGGTTGCGGGCAGCTCTTTCATCACGTCGATGAAGACGATCAGGCTAGCGGTCAGCAAAGACGGTGTCAGGATCGGCAAATGCACGGATCTGAGCATCCCGAACGGGGACCGGCCAAGGGTACGGGTGACGGCATCCAGATGGGGGTTGATGGTGGAAAGCCCGCTGTCATAGGTGCTCAGGGCTGCTGCCATGAACCGCACCAGATAGGCGATGATCAGCACCCAGATGGATCCAGTGAACAGCAATCCGGTCGAGATCCCGGTGTATTCCCGCATCCACGCATCAATTTGGTTGTCGAAGGCTGCAAAGGGCACCAGCAAGCCCACCGCGATCACGCCGCCCGGCACTGCGTAGCCAATGCGGGCGATTTCTTGTGCGGCGCGGGCCAGCTTGGTTTGGGTCAGGCGGGCGTAAAAGCCAATGGCAATCGCGCCGATCACGGTACAGATCGCCGCCGTTCCGGCCAGAATGATCGAGTTTTGGATAAACCCCAGATAGCGCGGGCTTAGCAGGTCTTGGCCTGATCCGACGGCCATGGTGCCCAAAACGATCACGGGCAGAACAAAGCCCAAGACGACCGGTGCAGCGCAGAAACAGAACGCAAGGATGGCTGTGCCTGTGGGCAGGATATTTGGGGCCAAGGCCTCGAACCTGCTGCTGTTGCCATGGTGGCGCGCGCCGCCTCTTTGGGACCGCTCTAGCATCGCCAGAAGTAGCGCAAAGCTAAGCAGGCACAAGGCCAGCTGGGCTGCGGCGGCGCGATCGGCCATGGTGAACCAGCTTTGGTAGATTCCGGTGGCAAAGGTCTGCACCCCGAAATAGCTGACCGTGCCGAAATCGGCGATGGTTTCCATCACGGTCAACAGGATGCCGCCTGCGATGGCGGGGCGGGCCATGGGCAGGGCGACCCTGAAAAATGTGCTCCAACTGGAATGGCCCAGGGTGCGGGCGGCCAGTAGGACGGTGCCGCTTTGCTGTAAAAACGCCGCGCGGGCCAGTAGGTAGACATATGGGTACAGTACCAGGATCAGCATGAAGGCCGCGCCGCCTAAGCTGCGGATTTCGGGAAACCAGTAATCCCGCGGCCCCCATCCCATAACGTTGCGCAAGGTTGTTTGGACCAGACCCGGGTGATCCAGAAAATCAGTATAGCCGTAGGCCAGAACATAGGCCGGAAAGGCCAGGGGCAGGGCCAGCGCGATTTCCAGCACGCGCACGCCGGGGAATTTGGTTGTTGTCACCAGCCAAGCGGTGCCGGTGCCCACAATAGCGGTGCCTAAAGCGACCAGAACCACCAGCAAAAGCGAATTGCCTGCGTAGCGCGGTAGCGTGGTTTCGGCCAAATGCGCCAAGGTTTCGTGCCCGCCGCTGAATGCTGCTAACAGCACAGCGATCATCGGCAGAAGGCACAGCAAGGCCACAAAAAGAGCGATCCCCCGCACCGGAACCTGTAGGCGGGGGCGAAACAGCTTGATGCTTTTGAGTGAAATATCTGCCATTGCGCGAAAATGCAGCGAAGTGGGGGCTATGTCCATGACCTGAACGCGGTTTTGAGGCCGCAGCCCAACCTTCGTCTTGCATACAAGACAACGCGGCCTATAACTACATCTAGGTGATTTGATGCGTGGGGGCGCATAGGATCACGGACGAACATTTAGCGCTGCCGTAACGATTGAGCTTCAAGGACGTGGGCCTTGGAACAAACAGGGTTATGGTATGATTTCCAGCAAGCGTGTGTTCGCAGTGTCTTGGTCAGATTGTGAGCTGGACGGCTTAACTGCGCCGTCTTTGGCGTCTTTGGCCGGTGGTATGATCTTGCGGTTGACCGAACGCCCCATTTCGATTGGCGAAGATGCAGGCGACTTGGCGCGCCCTTCTGTGCGGGCCAAGGTTTTGCGGATGCTGGAAACCATTCAAGGTGCTCCGGCTGTGCCTTTTGAGGCGCTGGAAGACACCCTGAACGAGGACCAGGCGGACATTACGCTGACCGACGGGACGGCCACTTATGAAATTTCGGTCCTGCAGGGGCGCCGGCCTGTTTTGGTGTGGGGCGGCAAATCTCTGCCTGTTGATACGGATTTGTTTTTGATGGACCGCTCGGACAAGTTCTTGCGCAGTCTTAACCCCAGCCGACCGCCGCTAGAGGTGATCTGTTTCAGCCCCGGAACGCTGATCCGCACGCCCACCGGGCCGGTCGATATTGATCAGATTCGCCCCGGCGATCTGGTGCTAACCAAAGACAGCGGCCCGCAGCAGGTTGAATGGCTAGGCGGCGCACGGATCACTGCCTCGGGGCTGCGGGCCCATCCTCATTTGCGGCCCGTTCGGATCAAAGCGGGGGCTTTGGGCGGCAATGACCCAGAGCCTGATTTGCTAGTTTCGCCCGCGCACCGGGTCTTGATGCAAGGTGCAGGGGCGCGGGATTTGTTTGGCGAGGATGAAGTTCTGGTTCAGGCCCGCGATATTGTGAATGACACGGATATTCATGTGGACCACGGGATCACCGAGCATCGCTATATTCATATGATGCTGCCTCATCACGCAGTGGTTTGGGCCAACGGGCTGGAAACGGAAAGCTTTCATCCGGGCGATATGTCCTTGGATGATCTGGCCCCTTCGGCCCGCGATGCGCTGTTCGGGATAAGGCCAGAGCTGCGCCGCAACCCGTTTTCCTACGGCGGGTCGGCCAGGCGATGCCTTGCCCCGGCCGAGGCCGCGATCTATCTAAGCCAGCGGGCCGCACGGCTGCACTGACCCTTGGGCTAAGCCGCCAGCCTGATGTGGTTGACACCCCCAATTTCGCTTGTATAAGCCCCTGTCATGCGTCGCCTTTTGGGCGGCGTTTTCATTGGTGTTGGTGGCCCCCGCAAGGGGATGCCTGTCGCCTCGGCAAAATCCGAGGAGAAGGACAACGCCCTTCGAAACATAAACGAAGGAGATCAGCCGTGACTAAACGTACGTCTGCCAAATACAAAATTGACCGCCGGATGGGCGAAAACATCTGGGGTCGCGCAAAATCCCCAGTTAACCGTCGTGAATATGGCCCCGGCCAGCACGGTCAGCGCCGTAAAGGCAAATTGTCTGACTTTGGTCTGCAGCTGCGCGCCAAGCAGAAGCTGAAAGGCTACTACGGCGACCTGACTGAAAAACAGTTCCGCCGCATCTTTGGCGAAGCCGAGCGTGTTCGCGGCGATACAGGTGAAAACCTGATCGGTCTGCTGGAAAGCCGTCTGGACGCTGTTGTGTACCGCGCCAAGTTCGTCGCGACTGTTTTCGCAGCGCGTCAGTTCGTAAACCACGGCCACGTGACTGTGAACGGCAAGCGCGTCAACATCCCGTCTTACCGTGTTAAAGAGGGCGACGTGATCGAAGTTCGCGCCAAGTCCAAGCAATTGGCTGTTCTGCTGGAAGCGGTTCAACTGCCAGAGCGTGACGTTCCTGAATATATCGACGCCGACCATTCCAAGATGACTGCAACATTCGTGCGTCGTCCTGCCCTTGGCGACGTTCCATACCCGGTTCAAATGGAACCGAACCTGGTGATCGAATACTACGCTCAGAACTAATTTTTCTGAGCCGAGATTAACTAAGGGCCGCTGCGGGAAACCGCGGCGGCCTTTTTCATTGGCCCCGCCTGTTTTCTGTTGCAATCCGGCCAGCCCCGGGCAGGCAAGGCAAGGCCCAGCTGGCTTATGCGTCTGGTCTTGGCCCGGCGCGCGGGCTAGAACAATAGTTAACCAAAAGCCCATATCTTGGGCATCGAGCAGGACTTGCCATGACACTTAGTGATCGCCCTACGCCTCAGCCCGGCATCATGGAAATCGCCCTTTACCAGGGCGGTGCGTCAAAAATCGATGGGCATAGCAATGTTCTGAAGCTCAGCTCGAACGAAAACCCGTTTGGGCCCAGCCCCAAAGCGATCGCGGCCTACCAGGCGGCGGGCACCACTTTGCACCGCTATCCCAATACTGATCACGCCGGGCTGCGCCAGGCTTTGGGTGCGCGCTATGATCTGGACCCCGACAGCATCATTTGTGGGGCAGGCAGTGACGAAATCATCGCCTTTTTGTGCAACGCCTATGCCGGACCGGGGGATGAGGTCATCCACACCGAGCACGGCTTTGGGATGTACAAGATCAGCGCTTTGGCGGCTGGGGCCACGCCGGTCGAGGTGCGAGAAGACACCCGCCGCACCGATGTGGACGCGATTTTGGCGGCGGTCACCAGCCGGACCAAGCTGGTGTTTATCGCCAACCCGAACAATCCAACCAGTACCATGATCTCGGAAGCCGAGGTCACCCGATTGGCCGATGGTTTGCCGGGCAACGTGATCTTGGTGTTGGACGGGGCCTATGCTGAATTTGTGCCGGGGTTTGATGCCGGGGCTGCGGTTATTCAGGCGCGGGACAATGTCGTGATGACCCGGACTTTTTCCAAGGTGTTTGGCCTTGGCGCTTTGCGCGTCGGTTGGGGCTACGGGCCGCGCGCGATCATCGACGTGCTGAACCGAATTCGCGGGCCGTTCAACCTGACCGCAGGGGCGCTGGCAGCAGCTGAGGCTGCGGTGTTGGACACAGCCTATATTGATCATTGCCTGGCCGAAAATGCGAAGTGGCGCGACTGGTTGATCGAGGCTTTGGCCAATGTAGGTGTGCCATGCGATCTGTCCTACACCAATTTTATTCTGGCACGCTTTGACAGCCCGGATACGGCCAAGGCGTGCAATGACGCATTGGTCGCCGAAGGCATCTTGGTGCGCATGGTGGCGGGCTATAACCTGCCTGAATGCCTGCGTATCACCGTCGGGGACGAGGCCGCGTGCAAACGTGTTGCCTATACGATTACAGGCTTTCTAGAAGGGCGATCCGCATGAGCGCGATTTACGAAAAAGTCGCGCTGATTGGGTTGGGTTTGATCGCGGGGTCAATGGCCCATGCGATCCGTCGGATGGACAGCTCGGTCCATATAGCGGGCTCGGCCAGATCGGCGGAAACCCGGGACATCGCCCGTGAAATTGGTTTGTGCGACAGCGTGTATGAAACTTCGGCCCAGGCCGTGGCGGATGCGGATCTTGTGGTGCTGGCTGTGCCCGTTGGCGCGATGGAGGCGGTTGCAAAAGAAATCGCGCCCCATCTAAAGCCGGGCGCAGTGGTGACGGATGTCGGTTCGGTCAAAGCGGCTGTGATCAGCGCTGTTGCCCCTCATATCCCCGAAGGTGTGCATTTTATCCCGGCCCACCCATTGGCGGGGACCGAACATTCCGGTCCTCGGTCCGGGTTTGCGACCTTGTTTGACAACCGATGGTGCCTGTTGGTCCCGACCGAGGGCACAGAGCCCGCCGAAACTGACCGGTTGGCCCGGTTCTGGCGCGGGCTTGGCGCGAATGTGGATGTGATGGAACCCGAACACCATGATTTGGTTCTGGCGGTCACCAGCCACGCGCCACATTTGATCGCCTACACAATGGTGGGCGTTGCCGACGATCTGCGCCGGGTGACCGATAGCGAGGTGATCAAATACTCGGCTGCCGGTTTTCGGGATTTCACCCGGATTGCGGCCAGTGACCCGACCATGTGGCGCGATGTGTTTTTGAACAACAAAGCCGCCACGCTGGAAATTCTGGGCCGCTTCACGGAAGAGCTGTTTGCCCTGCAGCGCGCCATTCGGACCGAAGACGGGGACATGCTGCACGACTATTTCACCCGCACCCGGGCGATCCGTCGAGGTATCATCGAGGCGGGCCAAGACACAGATGCACCGAACTTTGGTCGGGCGCCAGCCAGCTCGGCGGTTAACCCGCCGGAATGACACGGTTTGGCATATATATTGTGGCCTTTGGGGTGTTTGGATGTGCGGCTGCGGCCTATGCCAACCTTGCGCCAACCCAATCCCTGCGACCAGAGGCTCGCCCCGGTGGTGTTGCGGCCACAGTGCCCGAGGTTGGCCCTACGCCCCAGGTCCCGGTGTATTACGAGGCGACCATTCGGCCCAAACCCCGCAGCAGCTGGACGGGAACCTCGGTCCTAGATGCTATTGACCGGGCCAGCCCCGATCCGGTCACGCAGCCAGTGGCCGATGTCGCGCCTTTGACTTCGCCAGAGCCTTCTGTTCCGACCGCCAGCGCGGTGCCGGTGTATTTTAACGCCGAAATTCGCCCAAAGGCGCGGCCCTGGATCGACCGGACCCGGCCTGCAGGCAGCACGGCGGCTGCGCCTGTCCAAGTCGCGGCGAACGAGCCCTTGGTCGCGCCCGCAACAGTGGTTGATGCAGGCACCGAGGCCGAGGAGACGACGCTTGCGTCCTCGCCCCCAGTATTTGAATCGCCCCGCCCGAAGCTGAGGCCTGCGAACCTGCAGCAAGTGGCTGCGGCGGCAGCTGCACGTTCGCCTGCGCAAACAACAGCACCCGTGCAGACCGAAGGGCGTTTGGGGGCAGTTTGTGGCAACCCCGCGATCCGGGGGCGCAGGATCCCAGCAATCGTAGGGCGTATTTCCGGCTGCGGCGTGCCTGATCCGGTTCAAGTGACCGAAGTCGGTGGCGTTCAACTTTCGACCCCGTCCACAATGAATTGCGAGACCGCTCAAGCCTTGTTGAACTGGACCGAACAGGGCGCAAAGCCCGCTGTGGGACGCCTTGGCGGTGGGATCGCAACCTACCGGATCGTGTCGCATTATTCGTGCCGGACGCGGAACAGCCAGCCGGGCGCGCGGATATCCGAGCACGGCAAGGGCCGCGCGATTGATATTGCTGCCATCAAGCTAAACAACGGGGTGGACATGACGGTTTTGAACGGGTGGAAAGATCGGACCCAGGGCCCGATCCTGCGCGGTATGTGGCGCGCGGCCTGCGGCCCGTTCGGAACGGTTTTGGGCCCCGATGCAAACCGCTTTCATCTGGATCACTTCCACTTTGACACCGCCGCCTATCGCAGTGGATCCTATTGCCGCTAAGCGCTTAGCGCAGGCGAAATGGCGGCAAGCTGCCCAGGGGGATCAGTCCAAGGCTTAGAGTGCCCTGACGCAGTTTCAACGGAATATCCAAGGTGTTTGCGGGCCCCGACAGCCCCGCCATGGACCCAAGCGCATTTTCCACCATTGGCAAAAACGCCGTCGGCAACAGGCCTGCATTATGGCTTAGGGCGACGATTTCGCGCCAATTGGTGGCTTTGACGGTGATATCGCCATTGGCCAGCCCCGCCGCATCAAAGGTCAGATCCGCCGCGATCCGCAGGTCCAGCCCGCCCCAGGATGCCTTGGCCGATGCGATCTGCAGGCTGGTGGGCTGGGGGCGGCGGGTTTCCAGCGCGAACCGGTCCCATGGGGCGTCAAAGCCCAAGGCCGCGTTCAGGCTGAGCGTATCAACCGCCGCCGGAAGAATGCCCGCAGGGTCCAGCTGGCGCTTTAGGTCCGACGCAAGGGCCAGGTTCCGGACCGTCATGCCGATGTCGTAAGACAAGGGAGCTTCACCAGTTGGGCGGATGGCGAAATTCAGGGTGCCGGTGGAAAACTGGCTGCCGCTTGTTGCGACTTTCAACGCGTCCACCACCAATGTCGCGCGGTCAATCCGCAGATCGGTGCCGTTGGAAAACACCAAGGAGGCTTTGGCGCTGTCATGGGCGATGGCATAGCGTTGATACGGGGTCGCCAAGCTGTGGGTGTTGGGCCAGACCGCGATCAGATGGTGAGGCTTGTAGCTAAGCGCCAGCAACTGAAAGAACGGGGCCTGCCAGGACCAGCCAGTTTCGGGATCTGTCAGCAAGGGCTCGGTCAGGGTGGTGTCAAAGCGCGACGGGAAACCTTGCACAGACAGGTCCGACCATTCAACCTGCCAGCCTTCAGCTCGCCGGTCATCAGCCCATGTTTCAGCGCCTTTGGTCAAGGCAACCCAGCCCACAACCCAATAGCCCGAGTATAAAATCGCAAACAGCGTACATATGAACAGTGTAACCCGGAACATGGCGTTTCCTTTGATCGCTTTGACGGCTAACAGGGGCGGTAACAATTTGTAGCGCGGAGGACCAGCGATGGAACGCCCTCTTTGGGTATTTGGATACGGATCGTTGATTTGGAACCCCGGTTTTGAGGTCGCCGAACAGTGCATTGGGCGTTTGGATGGGTTTCGCCGCTCATTCTGCATGTGGTCTATTCATCACAGAGGCACCGAAGAGAACCCCGGATTGGTTCTGGCACTGGACGCAGAGGACGGGCAGCACTGCATGGGTGTCGGCTTTCGGGCCGCGCCCGGCACGGAGGAGACTACTTTAGAGGCACTTCGTGAGCGAGAGCTCATTTCTTCAGCATACGAAGAACATTTCTGCCCAATTTCACTGAAAGATGGGCGTCAGGTTCAGGCTGTCACCTACGTTATCAATCGGTCCCACGTGCAATATTGCCAGCTGGATCTGGAGCATCAAGCCCAGATCATTGCGACAGCACATGGCGGACGGGGACCAAACCATGAGTATTTGAGCAACACGGCGACCCATTTGGCTGAAATTGGACTGAGAGACCAGGATCTTGATTGGCTTGCGGCCCGTGTTCAGCATATCCAGAATTCGCACGCTTAGGGTTTGCATTCATGCCAAGCCTGAATAGTGTTGCGATGAGACCTAAACCCGAGGACCGATCCTGATGAGCGACAGCGCTTACTCCGCTTCCCAACGTTCCAAGTTCGCTTTGCCGACCCGACAGATTTTCTTGATGCTGATTGTGGTTGGTTTGTCTGGTGCAGGTGGATATTTTATCTACCCCAGGGTCGAAGCAGTCTTTTTGGCCAACCCCTACCTGAACGGTATGATCGGTTTGGTTTTTGTAATCGGTGTTCTGGCGTGTTTCATGCAGGTGTTTCAGCTTGTAAGCTCGGCCCGGTGGTTGGAAGCCTTTGCCAACAACCCCGGTGCGGCAGACATGTCCCGCGCGCCGTCGATTCTGGCCCCTTTGGCCAGCCTGTTGCGAGGGCGTGGCAGCTCGACCCAGATTGGCGCGTCGTCTTCACGCTCGATCCTGGAATCGGTTGCGACCCGTCTTGATGAAGCCCGCGACATCACGCGCTATATCGTCAACCTGCTGATTTTCCTTGGCCTGCTGGGAACGTTCTTTGGCTTAGCCACCACGGTTCCGGCGGTTGTGGACACGATCCGGTCCCTTGCGCCCAATGAAGGCGAAGGCGCGACCGAGGTATTTGCTCGCCTGATGGGCGGCTTGGAACAACAGCTTGGCGGTATGGGCACGGCCTTTGCGTCGTCCTTGTTAGGTCTGGCAGGATCCCTGGTCGTTGGTTTGCTGGAGCTGTTCGCCGGCCACGGCCAAAACCGGTTCTACCGTGAGCTGGAAGAATGGCTGTCCACGATCACCAGCGTCGGCTTTGCCAGCGGCGAAATGGATGGGTCTGACACCAATGTCGCGGCCCAGGTGATGGATCACATGGTGTCTCAGATGGACGGGCTTTCGCAGCTGTTTGTTCAGTCGGAAGAGGCGCGGCGCGGTCTGGATGCGCGGATCGCGAACCTTGCAGGTTCTGTCGAGCGGTTGGCGTCACAGATTGATGGCGGTGGCGGGCGCGAAAGCTCTGGCGCTATGCGCCAGATCATCGATGGGCAGAACCGCCTGGTTGCAGCCTTGGAAGAACAAAACAACAGTGCTGTTAGCGGCGAGCATGTAGATGCTGAAAGCAGGATGCGCCTGCGGTCGATCGACGTGCAGCTGCTGCGTATCTTGGAAGAAATGGCCGCGGGTCGTCAGGAATCTGTGGCCGAGCTACGGGGCGAACTTGCCAGCCTAAGCCGCGCTTTGCGCCAACCTGCCCGCGGCGCCGATCTGGGTGGATCTGCCGCCGAAGCCCTGCATTCCGCCCTGAACGACGATCTGCCCGATGGGTCTGGAACCGCGCGCCGAACCCGCCGGACACAGGACTAACCCATGGCCTTGTCACGACGCAGCGGCGGACGGTTTGAAGCCAACATTTGGCCGGGCTTTGTCGACGCGATGACCGCGCTTTTGCTGGTGTTGATGTTCGTTCTGTCGATCTTCATGGTCGTTCAGTCGATGCTGACGGAAACGATCTCGAACCAAGACACCGAGCTGAACTCGCTTACCCGCCAGTTGGGTGACTTATCGGCGGCCTTAAGCTTTGTCGAAAGCCGCAACCAGGAACTGGAAACCGAGATTTCCCAGACCTCTAGCGCGTTGACGGCTGCGCGCCAGCAGGTGGCTACCCAGACTGGGTTGATCGCATCGTTGAACACGCGGTTGCAAACCACCGAGGCAGATTTGGCGGACAGCCAAGCGCGGGTGGCGAGCTTTGAAGAACAGGTGGCCTTGCTGCTGACCGAACGAGATGAGGCCCGCGGCGAAACCGCCAGCTTGCTTGCCACCTTGGAAGAGGTCGAGGCCGCTCGCGACTTGGCCTTGACCGAGGCCGAAGCGCTGAACCTGGCGCTTGTCCAGGCCCGCGAAGAAATTGACGCGACGACCGAGTCCGCTCGCTTGGATGCGGCCCAACGCGAGGCGATGGAAGCGTTGATCGAAGACCTGCGCAAGCAGTCAGCGGAAAACCAAGCCAGCTTGGCCGATCTGGTCGCCCGGCTAGAGGTGTCGACAAGTGAACGGATCACCCTGACCGAACAATTGGCGGAAGCCGAATCGTTGCTGTCTGACGAAGAACGCGCCCGTTTGGCCGAAGCGGCGGCCGCCGAAGCGCTGCGCAACCGTCTGGATGAAACCACGGCCGCCCTGACCGAAGAAGAACAGGCGCGCCTTGCCGAAGCCGCCGCCGCTGCCGCGTTGCGCGAACGGTTGGAACAGGCTGACGAAGAACTGACCGCAATGGCGCTGTCTTTGGAAGCGCGCCGGCAAGAGGCTGAGGATACTTTGACCTTGCTGGCGGCCGCGCGGGCTGCGGAAGAAAACCTGACAACCCGTCTGGCTGCCGCCGTAGCTGCCCAGCAAGAAACAACCAACGACCGTGATGCCCAGGCTGCTGCCCGCGCTGCACTGGAAGCGCGCTTGGCAGAACTGACCGCTGATCTGGACACAACCAACCAGACGGTTGAAGATCTAAGCACCGAACGGGCGACCCTGGCAGATCGTCTGGCTCAGGCCATTGCTGCGCGGGATGCGGCAACCAGCGAAGGCGAGCAGTTGGACACTGAACGTTTGCGCCTTGAAACCCAGCTTGCCGCAGCAATCGCGGCGCTAGAGGCTGCCCGCGATACCAGCGCCGGGCTGACCGCGACCCAGTCTGATTTGGAAGCCCAATTGGCCGCAGCCCTTGCGGCGAAGTCTCAGGCCGAGGCGCAGGTAGAGGTTCTGCAAGGCGATCAGCTGACATTAGAAGAACGGCTTGCGGCAACGGTTCTGGCCTTGGAACAGGCGGCATCGGAAACATCAGAGCTTAGCCTGACCCAAGAACAGCTAGAGGCGCAATTGGCCGAGGCCTTGGTTGGCAAGCTGGCCGCCGAACAAGACGCCGCGGCACAGCTGACAGAAAGCGAGCGCCAGTCGATCCTGCTGTCCGAGGCCAACCAAACGCTGTCTGAGGCGGAAGAGCAAAGCGCAGAAGATGCCCGTCGGGTGGCCTTGCTGAACGAACAGGTCGACGCATTGCGCGGCCAGTTGCGGCAATTGCAGGGTCTATTGGATGCCGCTGCGGCTGCCGACAGTGATGCACAGGTCCAAATCCAGGCATTGGGATCGCAGTTGAACTCGGCCCTAGCACAAGTGGCGTCCGAACAGCGCGCGCGGGCCGAAGCCGAAGCCGAACGCGCCCGTTTGCTGGAAGAAGAAGCTGCGCGTCTGGCTGCCGAGGCTGCCGATCTGTCGCGCTACCGTTCGGAATTCTTTGGCCGTTTGTCCGAAGTTCTGGGCGATCAAGAAGGTGTCCGCGTTGTGGGCGACCGCTTTGTGTTCTCATCCTCGGTTCTGTTCCCCCCAGGCGGCGTCGATCTATCGACCCCCGGTCAAAGGCAGTTGGCCAGTATCGCCAGCATTCTTCGAAACGTGTCTGCCGAGATCCCGCCCGAGCTGAACTGGATCATCCGCGTGGATGGGCACACCGATGATGTGCCCCTGTCCGGCGCCGGAAAATACGCCAATAACTGGGAACTTAGCCAAGGTCGGGCCCTGTCGGTGGTCGAATATATGGTGAATTTCCTTGGCATTCCGCCGAACCGCTTGGCGGCAACGGGCTTTGGTCAGTATCAACCGATCGCCAGCGGGTCCAGCGCGTCGGCCCGGGCGCAAAACCGCCGGATCGAGCTGAAGCTGACAGAACGCTAGGGTGCTTAGGGAAGCTCGATTTCTCGCTGAATTTGATCGATTTCAACGCCGTTCCGGATCAAGGTCACCGTTCCTACATAGGGTCCAGCATCCCACCCGTTGCTGGGCCGCCGCAGGCCCGAGGCGCGGAACATTTGCGCTTGGCCGCGGTCTAATGTGACGGTTCGGGAATGGATCATGCGGGTTGGCCCTTTGATGTCGATGCGGACCTCGTCCCCCTGGCGGGTGCCATAACCAAAACCCCAGACTACCATCGCGACGGGATCTTTGGTGATTTGGGTCTGTGCTGTGCCGGCCTTGATGTCAGTGAATTCAGGGATGCCCGGCGAAAACCCAGCCTGTATCCAGCCGCCGGGTTTATAGACGGGCGGGGTTTGCCATAGGGTTTCGCCAACGGGCCCGCCGCAGGTGGCGTTGGCAGTCGGGGCGAACGGATCGATCACCTGACCATTGTGGCGCACCGACATGTGCAGATGCGGGAATTCGGTTTTGCCGGATAGGCCAACCAGTCCCAAGGGCGTGCCTGCTGTTACGGTCTGGCCGGTTTTGACCCGCACCGAACCCTGGCGCAGGTGGCAATATTGGGTTTCCCAGCCGTCGCCGTGATCAATGACCAACCCGTTGCCGCATTCGCGCCCCTGGATGTTCGGCGCGCCTGCGCTGCCCAGCAGGGCGTCGGGGACAGAGTTTCGGGAGCCTTTGACAGTGCCATCGGCTGCGGCCAGAACTTGCACGTTGCTGTGCAGGTCGGCCAGCGAGGGCAGGGCAATATCGGTGCCCTTATGGCCGTTATAGACGAGGGTGCCGCAGGTGAAATCCCGGGCCTGGTCGGACGGATCAACATCTGTGTATTGCTGGATGTAGCAATCCTGGCCCAAGGTGCAATCTACCGGGAAGGCCAATGAAAAATCGCCCGCAACCGTTGGGGTTGCGAGCGAGACTGTAATAATTACGGATGCGATCCGCATCGTAGGCCTAGTCTGCCGTCAGCAAAGGCGGCTTGGCCCCGGCGATCTGGGCTTTTTCGGGCGGGCGAATATCCAGATGGATCTTGCCGTCTTTGACACCAACCTTGACCAAACCGCCCTTGGCCAGCTTGCCAAACAGCAGCTCCTCGGCCAGTGGCTTTTTGATCTGTTCCTGGATCACGCGGCCCAAGGGGCGCGCGCCCATCTTGTCGTCGTAGCCCAGGTCGCCCAACAGCTCGGCCGCCGGGTTTGTCAGCTCGATCACCACGTTGCGGTCCAAAAGCTGGGCTTCGAGTTGCAGAACGAACTTTTCGACAACGCGCAAGATGACCTCTTTGCCCAAAGGCGCAAAGCTGATGACTGCGTCCAGACGGTTGCGGAATTCTGGCGTGAATGTCCGTTCAATCGCTGCAGTATCTTCGCCTTCACGGCGATCGCGGCCAAAGCCAATGGCGGCTTTCGCCTGTTCGCTGGCCCCGGCGTTCGAGGTCATGATCAGCACGACATTGCGGAAATCGACAGAGCGACCGTTATGGTCGGTCAGAGTGCCGTGATCCATGACTTGCAGCAGGATGTTGAACACATCCGGATGGGCTTTTTCGATCTCGTCCAGCAACAACACACAATGGGGGTCTTGATCGACACCGTCTGTCAGCAAGCCGCCCTGATCAAACCCGACATAGCCGGGAGGCGCGCCAATAAGCCGGGAAACCGCGTGCTTTTCCATGTATTCCGACATGTCAAAGCGCAGCAATTTGACCCCAAGCGTGTCGGCCAATTGTTTTGCGACCTCGGTCTTGCCGACACCGGTTGGGCCTGCAAACAGGTAGTTGCCGATGGGCTTTTCGGGTTCACGCAGGCCCGCACGGGCCAGTTTGATCGCGCTGGACAGCGACTCGATTGCACGGTCTTGGCCGAACACCACCCGTTTCAGCGATTTTTCCAGATCGCGCAGAACCTCGGCATCGTCCTTGGACACGTTCTTTGGCGGGATGCGGGCGATTTTCGCCACGACAGCCTCAATTTCCTTGGTCCCGATGGTTTTGCGACGCTTGCTTTCGGCGACCAGATGTTGAGCGGCCCCGGCCTCGTCGATCACGTCGATGGCTTTGTCGGGCAGCTTGCGATCATTGATATAGCGCGCAGACAGCTCAACCGCGGTGCGGATCGCGTCGGCGGTGTATTTGATCGAGTGGTGCTCTTCAAAATAGGGTTTGATCCCTTTCAGGATTTTCACCGCGTCCTCGACCGACGGTTCGTTTACGTCGATTTTCTGGAACCGGCGGCTTAGCGCGCGGTCTTTTTCGAAGTGCTGGCGGAACTCTTTATACGTGGTCGAGCCCATGCAGCGCAGGTTGCCGCCCTGAAGTGCAGGCTTCAGCAGATTCGAAGCATCCATCGCCCCGCCCGAGGTTGCACCTGCACCGATCACGGTGTGAATCTCGTCGATGAACAGAACCGCGTCTGGGTGGTCCTCCATCTCGGTCATCACGGCCTTTAGACGTTCTTCGAAATCACCGCGATAGCGGGTTCCGGCCAACAACGCTCCCATATCCAGCGAATAGATCGTGGCTTTTTCCAAAACAGCGGGGGTTTCACCGTCCACGATTTTGCGGGCTAAGCCTTCGGCAATGGCGGTTTTGCCAACGCCTGGGTCACCGACCAGAAGCGGGTTGTTTTTGCGCCGGCGGCACAGCACCTGGATGCAGCGTTCAACTTCGTGGTCGCGGCCGATCAGGGGATCGACGTCGCCTTCTTTGGCCTTAGCGTTCAGATCCACACAGTATTTATCCAGTGCGCTTTCTTTCGCGTCGCCTTCTGTCACTTTGCTAGAGCTTGCGGCTTCTTCTTCGCCCTCGGGCGAGCCCGAGACTGATCGTGCTTCGCCAAAACCGGGGTTCTTGGCGACACCATGGGCGATAAAGTTGACCGCGTCATAGCGGGTCATGTCCTGTTCTTGCAGGAAATAGGCCGCGTTGCTTTCGCGTTCGGCGAAGATCGCCACCAGCACATTCGCGCCGGTCACTTCTGTGCGACCCGAGGATTGTACGTGAATGGCCGCGCGCTGAATGACCCGCTGGAACGCGGCTGTAGGCACGGCTTCAGATCCTTCGACATCGGTTTCAAGCGATACGAGGTCTTCTTCGATAAAGGTTTCAAGTGTCTGGCGCAAAACGTCCAGATCCACATTGCACGCCTGCATGACCTTGGCGGCGTCAGGTTCTTCGATCAGCGCGAACAGCAGATGTTCAAGCGTCGCGAGCTCGTGCCGACGGGCATTGGCCTGTGCGAGTGCGGAATGGATTGCCTGCTCTAGTGTATTTGAAAACGACGGCACCCGTATGCTCCTTTTTGGGGTCGGGGCGGGCGGGATAGCCCGGTTCGACATTGTCCCATAGCTCTTAAAGTTCGGTTTTCTTGCGCGACCTTCAAGGGCGAATTTCGATTTTCTGCCCCAATCGTCAAAAAGTGAGCATTTATTAAGCGGATTCGGGCCTAAAAATTATCTTTCAGCGCGCGGACATGGGCGAAACAGACAGAGTCGCTGGCATCGGCCATTCCCAGCTTGGATTTGAACGCAGGATCCGTGACACGCAGAAAAGGGTTTGTGGCCAGTTCTTCGGATAATAGTGACGGGACGGTAAAAGCGCCTTGTGCTCGTTTTGCCGCGATATCTACGGCGCGGGCGACCAAGGCGGGATGGTCCGGATCAAGGCTTAGGGCGAACTTCAGGTTGGCTTCGGTGTATTCATGGCCGGAACACACCAAGGTTTCAGGCGGCAAGGCGGCCATTTTTGACAAAGACGTCCACATGACCTCTGGCGCGCCTTCGAAAAGGCGGCCGCAGCCCATGGCCATCAGGCTGTCGGCGGAAAACAGAAGGTTCGCGGCTGGGAAGTAGAACGCGATGTGTCCCAAAGTGTGGCCCGACACGTCCAGGATCTGGCCTTCATGCCCCCCGATCCAAATGGTGTCGCCTTCGGCAACCGCGAAGTCCAGGGGCGGCAGCCGGAGCGCGTCGGCGCTAGCGCCTGTAACACGGGCGTTCGTTGCGGCGACCAGCTCTGGCACGCCGTCGATATGGTCGTAGTGGTGATGGGTCAACAGGATGTCGGTCAGCGTCCAGCCTTCGGCCTTTAGGGCGGCCAAAATGGGCGGGGCTTCCGGGGCGTCTATCAGCGCGGTTGATTTGGAGTCTGGATCATGGATCAAAAAGGCGTAATTGTCATTGAGACACGGGATCGTTCGCAGGATCAGAGGCATAGTGTTTCCAGATGCAAAGGGCTATTGTTGCCCTAAGCTTCGCCCACAGATTGGACCAATGCAATGCACTTGGATGTGCTTGACCTAAGGCAGTTCTATTATCGGACCCGTTTGGGGCGGACGGCGCAGGCTGCGATCCGGTCACAAGTGACCACGCTTTGGCCGCCCGAGACGACCAAGGGCGAAACTGTGATGGGGTTTGGTTTTGCTGTGCCGATGTTGCGCCCTTATCTAGCGCCTGCCCGTCGGGTCGTTGGGCTGATGCCCGGGCCCCAAGGGGTGATGCATTGGCCGGTGGGAATGCCAAATGTCAGTGTCCTGTGCGAAGAAACCCTGTGGCCTGTTGAAACCGGATCCGTGGATAAACTGATCTGTTTGCACGGGCTGGAAACCTCGGACCATCCGTCGGCGGTGCTGGACGAGGTGTACCGGGTATTGGGCCCAGGCGGGCATGTCTTGTTCGTTGTGCCGAACCGGGCTGGAATGTGGGCGCGCCGCGATGGCACGCCGTTTGGCTTTGGTCGCCCTTATAGTCAGGGCCAGTTGGATAGCCAGTTAAGGGTCCATGGCTTTGTGCCAGAACGCAAAGCAACGGCGCTTTATGCTCCGCCATCATCCCACCGGTTTTGGATGCGTTCGGCGGGGCTTTGGGAAAATATGGGCAACAAAGTGTCGCCCGTTTTGCGGGGCGGCGTTTTTCTGGTCGAAGCCAGCAAGCAAATTCCTCGTCCCGCTCGCCCCAGCACCCGCGGGCTGGTGCGCAATCCCTTGGGGGCGGTGCTGGATGGCGTGTCGGTGCCCGAGGCCAAGCCAATCTGATCAGCCGCCGGTCACAGCTGTAAATCAAACGAATCTTATGCCTTCGGGCGCTGTTTTGATGAATCTCCATAGAATCTGTGGCTTGGGCCTTTTTGCTGTCCAAATCGGCTATCCAGGGGCAAAAAGCTTCAAAGTGTCGCGGAATCCTCCAAACCTATGATTGGCCAGTAAAATAAAGGCTTTTGAAGTAATATGGCTGTGATCAAGTCTGTTGCGACACTAAATTTCGTCTGCTACACCCCGCCGGAGCTTTGACGGGCAATGGATGTTGCCTTGGACTTCCTGCAGGCGATTGCGTCGAGCGGGTCTATTAATGCGGAAGGGTGGACGTGTCAGAACCAGTTTCGATCTCGACTGGCATCGCGGGTCGCTACGCCACGGCAGTTTTTGAACTTGCTAAGGATAGCGGTGATATTGCGGGCCTAGAATCTCAGTTGGACGATCTAGTCTCTGCGTTGGACAGCTCTGCTGACCTGCGCGACCTGATCAGTTCTCCGATGTATTCTCGGAGCGCTCAGGGCACAGCTATTGCTGCGGTTGCTGCAAAGAAGGGCTTGGGCGAAGTATTGGGGAACACGTTGTCCCTGATGGCGGCCAAACGTCGTTTGTTTGTACTGCCCCAATTGATTGCTGCGCTGCGCGAGCTGATTGCAGAAGAAAAAGGCGAGATGACGGCTGATGTCGTGTCTGCCCAGGCACTGACCGCAGGTCAGGCCGCTGAATTGTCCAGCTCGCTGAAAGCGGCTGTTGGCAAAGATATTAAACTGAATGCGACCGTTGATGAGAGCCTCATCGGCGGTCTTGTTGTTAAAGTGGGCTCGCGCATGATCGACACGTCGATCCGCTCGAAGCTCAATGCACTCCAGAACACCATGAAAGAGGTCGGATAATGGGAATCCAGGCAGCCGAAATCTCTGCTATCCTTAAGGAGCAGATCAAGAACTTTGGTCAAGAAGCCGAAGTTGCAGAAGTTGGTCGGGTTCTGAGCGTAGGCGACGGTATCGCCCGCGTGTATGGTCTCGACAACGTACAGGCCGGTGAAATGGTCGAATTCCCCGGTGGTATCCGCGGGATGGCGTTGAACCTAGAAAGCGACAACGTTGGTGTTGTTATCTTCGGTTCTGACCGTGACATTAAAGAGGGCGACCTTGTTAAGCGGACCAAGTCCATCGTGGACGTTCCTGCTGGCGACGGCCTGCTGGGCCGCGTTGTAGACGGCCTGGGCAACCCATTGGACGGCAAAGGCCCGGTAGAATTCGCCGAGCGTCGCATCGCCGACAGCAAAGCCCCCGGCATTATCCCACGTAAATCCGTTCACGAACCAATGGCCACCGGCCTGAAGTCTGTTGACGCGATGATCCCAATTGGTCGTGGTCAGCGAGAGCTGGTCATTGGTGACCGTCAGACCGGCAAAACAGCCGTTGCTCTGGACGCGATCCTGAACCAGAAATCCTACAACGACGCCGCCGGCGACGACGAGAGCAAGAAGCTCTACTGCATCTACGTTGCGGTTGGCCAAAAGCGTTCGACTGTTGCGCAGCTGGTGAAGAAGCTGGAAGAAAGCGGCGCGATTGAATACACAATCGTTGTTGCGGCCACAGCGTCCGACCCTGCACCTATGCAGTTCCTGGCACCCTATGCCGCGACTGCTATGGCAGAATACTTCCGCGACAATGGCCGCCACGCCCTGATCATCTATGATGACTTGTCCAAGCAGGCCGTGTCTTATCGTCAGATGTCCTTGCTGCTGCGCCGCCCACCAGGCCGTGAAGCGTATCCTGGTGACGTTTTCTATCTGCACTCTCGCTTGCTGGAACGTTCCTCGAAGCTGAACGAAGACAACGGTTCCGGTTCCTTGACCGCGCTGCCGATCATCGAAACCCAAGGTGGCGACGTTTCGGCGTTTATTCCAACCAACGTGATTTCGATCACCGACGGTCAGATCTTCCTTGAAACCGAACTGTTCTACCAGGGCATCCGTCCTGCTGTGAACACCGGTCTATCGGTTTCTCGGGTTGGCTCTTCCGCGCAAACCAAAGCCATGGCTTCGGTTGCTGGCCCTGTTAAGCTGTCTTTGGCTCAGTACCGCGAAATGGCTGCGTTTGCGCAGTTTGGTTCCGATCTGGATGCCGCGACCCAGCAGTTGCTGAACCGTGGTGCGCGTCTGACCGAGCTGATGAAGCAGGCTCAGTACTCGCCACTGTCCAACGCTGAAATCGTCTGCGCCATCTACGCCGGTACAAACGGCTATCTGGACACAGTCGCGCTGACAGACGTTGGTCGCTGGGAAACTGAAATGCTGGCGCATCTTCGCGGCAAGCACGCAGACCTGTTGGCTGACATCACTGACAATGACCGCAAGGTTAAAGGTGAGCTGGCAGACAAGATCAAAGCGGCACTCGACGAATTCGCAGCTGATTTCGCCTAAGGGGTCTGGATCATGCCAAACCTCAAGGACTTAAAAAACAGGATCGCGTCGGTCAAATCGACCCGCAAGATCACTAAGGCCATGCAGATGGTGGCCGCCGCAAAACTGCGGCGGGCCCAAGAATCGGCCGAAGCAGCACGTCCCTACACAGAACGGTTCAACGCCGTTCTGGGTGGGCTGGCGTCCGCCTTCGGTGGCTCTGACTCGGCGCCGAAATTGCTTTCGGGTACGGGTAAAGATGATGTGCACCTGCTACTGGTCATGACGGCCGAGCGTGGATTGTGCGGCGGCTTTAACAGCAACATCGCTAAGCTGGCGCGCCAGCATGCGGCGGACCTGATCGCCAAAGGCAAGACCGTGAAAGTCATCACAGTTGGCAAAAAAGGTCGCGACGCGATCAGGCGTGATCTGGGCGATATGTTCGTCGGCCACGTTGATCTGTCCGAGGTCAAGCGCGTGGGCTATGAAAACGCCCGCGAGATTGCCCAGGACCTGCTGCATCGCTTTGACATCGGCGAATTTGACGTTGCGACGCTGTTCTTTGCGCGCTTCGAAAACGTGGTAGCTCAGCACCCTACGGCGCTGCAGATTATCCCGGCCAAATTCGAAGATGGTGATGAAGCAAGCGCGCTTTATGACTACGAGCCAAGCGAAGAAGCGATCTTGGCTGACCTGCTGCCACGCAGTGTGGCCACGCAGATCTTTGCCGCGCTTTTGGAAAACGCCGCGTCCGAACAAGGTGCACGTATGTCCGCTATGGACAACGCGACACGCAACGCGGGCGAGATGATCGACCAATTGACGATTCAGTATAACCGCTCTCGTCAGGCCGTCATCACCAACGAGCTGATTGAGATTATTTCGGGCGCGGAAGCGCTCTAACGGAACCGGAGACAACAAATGGCAAATGCAAAAGGCAAAATCACCCAGGTGATCGGCGCCGTTGTCGACGTGCAGTTCGAGGACGACCTACCGGAAATCCTGAACGCGCTGACAACTGACAACAATGGCAAGGCACTGGTGATGGAAGTCGCTCAGCACCTTGGCGAAAACACTGTTCGTGCCATCGCGATGGACGCAACTGAAGGGCTCGTTCGCGGGCAGGACGTTGTAAACACTGGCGACCAGATCTCTGTGCCCGTTGGCAACGAAACTCTGGGCCGGATCATCAACGTAACGGGCGACCCTGTTGACGAAAAAGGCCCTGTGGGCGCGGCTTCGGTTCGTGCGATCCATGGCGAAGCGCCTGCGTTCGACCAGCAGTCAACAGCGACCGAGATCCTGGAAACAGGCATCAAAGTTATCGACCTTCTGGCCCCTTACACCAAAGGTGGTAAAATTGGTCTGTTCGGCGGTGCCGGCGTTGGCAAAACAGTTTTGATCATGGAATTGATCAACAACATCGCGAAAGTGCACTCGGGTCTGTCCGTGTTCGCTGGTGTTGGTGAGCGGACCCGTGAAGGCAACGACCTGTACCACGAGATGATCGAATCCGGCGTCATCGTTCCTGATAACCTGACAGATTCGAAAATTGCGCTGGTTTACGGCCAGATGAACGAACCTCCCGGTGCGCGTATGCGTGTTGCTTTGACAGGCCTGACCCTGGCCGAGCAGTTCCGTGACGAATCTGGTTCGGACGTTCTTTTCTTCGTAGACAACATCTTCCGCTTCACTCAGGCCGGTTCCGAGGTGTCCGCGCTTTTGGGTCGTATCCCTTCCGCTGTGGGCTATCAGCCAACACTGGCGACAGACATGGGTGCGATGCAGGAACGTATTTCCTCGACCAAATCTGGTTCGATTACTTCCGTACAGGCCGTTTACGTTCCTGCGGATGACCTTACCGACCCTGCGCCAGCGACATCTTTCGCGCACCTCGACGCGACAACCGTTCTTGACCGCTCGATTTCGGAAAAAGGTATCTACCCAGCTGTGGATCCACTGGGTTCCACATCGCGTCTGCTAGACCCACTGATCATCGGTGACGAACACTACAAAGTTGCGACCGACGTTCAGCAGGTTCTTCAGCGTTACAAGTCGCTGCAGGATATCATCGCGATCCTTGGTATGGACGAACTGTCTGAAGACGACAAAATGACAGTTGCCCGTGCTCGTAAACTGGAACGCTTCCTGTCCCAGCCGTTCGACGTTGCGAAAGTGTTCACCGGCTCTGACGGTGTTCAGGTTCCTCTGGAAAAAACAATTGCATCGTTCAAAGCTGTTGTTGCGGGCGAGTATGACCACCTTCCAGAAGGTGCGTTCTACATGGTTGGCGACATCGACGAAGCGATCGCAAAAGCCGAGCGTATGGCTGCTGACGCTGCCTAAAAATTTGCGCCGCCCCGCGTTCTTCGTCTGGTCAATCTGGATGTAAAATGTGGGGCGGCGTTTTCGGTCTAGGGGTTTATTCCCCCCCAAGGTTTTAAATTCTTGGGGACGATAACAAAGATCCCAGCAATGGGGTGCCTTGCAAGCCACTAGACTGCTTGCACATTGGGCAAAGCGGACGCCAAGTTTGGCGGGCGCGACCAGGCACCTTTGCTGCGAAAGAACGCCAAGCGCCCCTGATGGGCCAACCTAAGACGAAGGAGTCTTGTGATGCAATTTGATCTGGTCTCGCCCGAGCGGCGTCTTTCCTCTGTAGAAGCCACCGAAGTGCAGATTCCCGGCGCTGACGGCGATATGACAGCAATGGCCGAGCACGCGCCAACTATTACAACTCTGCGCCCTGGTGTGCTGAAAGTCATCGGTCCCAATGGGACTGACGAATATGTTGTGACCGGCGGTTTTGCTGAAATCAGCGGTGCCAGCACAACGGTTCTGGCTGAACAGGCATGGCACAAATCTGACGTTAGCCAGACCGTTCTGGATGGCCTGTTGGACGCCGCAAAAGAAGCCGCTGCAAATGCGCCTGCCGATCAGGTTGACACTCTGGCCAAGCAGGTTGCTGATTTGGCAGCCGTCGGCGCAGAGCTAGGCCTTTCCGCCTAAAGGTTTCTACGCTACGCTGGTAAGACCAAAGCCTCGGCCGGCGCCGAGGCTTTTTTATGCCAAGTACAAGTATTGCGAATTCCAACAAGGAGACGCATCAGGTGCGGAAGCTCAGGTCAAATTCTGTTGGGGTCGCCCAAGGCCAGACATTGTTGTTTTCTGATTTCAAAGACAACGGCGAAATGTGGGCGGGGCTTGGCGATCGAAGCCTGACAAAAGATGTTCAGTTCGATGAACCATTCCACACGCCCCCTGTGGTTCACCTATCTATCAGCCTTCTGGACCTAGACCATTCGGTCAATCCGCGAATGGACCTGCGTGCCGAATCTGTAACCTCGGACGGGTTCCAGGTTTTGTTTTCGACCTGGGGGGATTCGCGGGTGGCGCGTATCCGGGTATCTTGGATGGCCATTGGCGAGGTCGGCCCAATCGATATGTGGGATATCGATTAGGGCCTGATTTTGCAGCCTAAATTTTAGATGC
Source organism: Paracoccaceae bacterium (assembly GCA_006844665.1). Classification (GTDB taxonomy): domain Bacteria; phylum Pseudomonadota; class Alphaproteobacteria; order Rhodobacterales; family Rhodobacteraceae; genus Dinoroseobacter. The sequence goes on along the minus strand of SPJP01000024.1, from coordinate 12,954 downwards.
CGCTATACATGCCTTCGTAGATCGGAACCAATGTTTCCTGATCAAAGAGCGAGCTGACAGAGGTGCCATTCCAGATATTCATGATCGCCTGAGCAAAGATCGGTGCCGTGGGCACAATCCGGATATGGGACGAGGCTTTGACCTCTTCGGTTGGCGCGATTGAATCGGTGATGACCAGGCTGCTCATTTTGGAATCCGCAATGCGCTTGATCGCGGGGCCGCTTAGGACGCCGTGGGTGATGTATGAATGAACTTCCCCAGCGCCTTTTTCGATCAGCAGATCGGCGGCCTTGCACAAGGTTCCAGCCGTGTCGCAGATGTCGTCGACGATCAAACAGGTCTGTCCTTCGATATCGCCGATTACGGTCATTTCAGCGATTTCCCCGGGCTTCGAGCGGCGCTTGTCAACAATCGCCAGACCTGCGCCGATGCGCTGCGCAAGGTCGCGCGCACGGGCCACACCGCCAACGTCAGGGCTGACGACAGTGACTTTGTCCATCCGCCCTTTGAACTGGTGCATCACGTCCAAGGCGAAAACAGGCGAGGCATATAGGTTGTCAACGGGAATATCGAAGAAACCTTGGATCTGTGCTGCGTGCAGATCCATGGTCAAAATCCGCTCGATCCCGGCCTCTACCAGCATATTCGCCACCAGCTTGGCTGTGATTGGGGTCCGGGCCTTTGTGCGACGGTCCTGGCGGGCATAGCCAAAGTAAGGGACAATTGCCGTAATCCGTTGGGCAGAGGACCGTCGCAGCGCATCTGCGATGATCAACAGCTCCATCAAGTTGTCATTGGCTGGGTTCGATGTGCTTTGGATAATGAACATATCCTCGCCGCGCACATTCTCGAACACCTCGACAAAAATCTCACCATCGTTGAACCGTTCAACCCGAGCCTTAACAAGCCCGACCTGCCTGCCACGGTGCATCGACATACGGCGGCAGACGGCCTCGGCGAGAGGCAGGTTGGCAGTCCCAGAAATGAGTTTGGGTTCGAGGTGTGCACGCATGGCAGTTTGCTCTTTTGATTGGCGATAGGGACGTAAAATTGGGTTGTGGTGGCAGCGAAACCGTTGACACCGCTTACCACTGTCATACCGTTATGCCTAGGGAACCGCGCCGCTTGGTCGCGGGGCAGTTGGAACAAGGGGGCCAAAGTGCCACATATCGATTACTACTTTGCGACAATTTCTCCGTATACTTATATCGCGGGAACCAATTTGGAAACAATCGCGGCAAAGCATGGCGCCACGGTGACCTACAAACCTTTTGATATTATTGGAATATTTTCTCAGACCGGCGGTTTGCCCCCCGGTCAGCGCCATATTTCCCGGCAAGAATACCGATTGATGGACATGGAACGCCAGGCGCGTAAAGCGTCGCTGCCGTTCAATCTGAAGCCTATGCATTGGCCAACGAATCCCGCCCCCAGCAGCTATGCGATTATTGCTGCACAGGCGACAGGGGCTGGGGATATCGGCGGATTGGTTCATGGCTTTACCAAAGCGTGCTGGGCCGGTGAAAAAGATATCGCAGAGAATCAGGTCATCCGGGATGTCCTGTCCGAATATGGCTTTGATCCGGATCTGGCCGACAAGGATATGCTAACCGGAGCTGAGACTTATGCCGCCAATGGCGAGCAGGCCGTGCAAGCCGGCGTCTTCGGTGCACCGTTTTATGTGACGGACGCGGGCGACCGGTTTTGGGGACAAGATCGATTGGAGGATCTGGACCTGACACTTGCAGGAAAGCTGTAAGCTATGATCAGCGAGCTGAACGGCACCGACATTTCTTTCAGTGATCGCGGGGTAGGGCCGACGCTGCTGGCGTTGCATGGCGCATTGTCCTCTGCTGTGATGTGGGAGCCGTTATTTGACGCGATGCCGGGTGTTCGGTTTGTTGCACCCGATCTTCCGGGGCATGGCAAAAGTGCCGAAGCTTTGCCCGACATGCATACTCAGTCCACCAATGCGATGATTGCGCTTGTTAAAGCCACCAACGCGCCGGTCGATTTGGTTGGCCACAGTCTGGGTGGCACCATTGCCCTGCGCATCGCAATTGAAGCGCCAGAGCTTGTACGCTCGCTGACTTTGATTGAACCGGTGTTTTTTGCTGCAGCTTTTGGTCACTATCGCAAGAAATACATAGAGCATTCGGAACCCCAGATTGCCGCGATGGAGCTGGGCAATTGGGAAGAGGCTGCACGTCTGTTTATGGCCGACTGGGGCGATGGAACGTCTTGGGACCAGATCCCCGCAGCCCATCGTCGCTACATAGCTGACCGCATGCCAATCGTATCCGCGACCGCGCCTGCTTTGATGGATGACGCCCACCGGCTTTTGGGCACAGGACGGCTGGAACGCGCTGACATGCCCATTTTGCTGGTCGAAGGCACGCAAACCATGCCGATCATCACGCATATTCTAAACGGCCTTGCTGAACGTCTGCCAAACGCTCGGCGCGTCATGATACCGGGGGCGGGGCATATGCTGCCTGCCAGCCATGCCGATGGTCTAAGCTATGAAATGAGCCGCATAATGGCGGTGGCCTAAAGCTGGCTGTCTTCTTCCAGCAAGTAATCCTCTAGATCTTCTTCATCGACCTCAAATTCCGGAATGGCCCAGCCTTTGACCGATGCGCCGCTACTATGGACGGTGTTCGTATCGCCGGACACCAAGGGGTGCCAATCATGCAGAGCCTTGCCTTCGTGTAGCAGACGGTAGGCGCAGGTTTCCGGCATCCAGTAGGCGATGTCCTTCAGGGTATCGGGGGTCAGGACCACGCAGTCGGGGACGAATTGCTTGCGCAGGTCGTACTGGCCGCAATGGCAGGCGTCGGTGTCCAAAAGGCGGCAGGACACCCGGGTAAAGGCGATCTCATTCGTGTCGGCGTCTTCCAGTTTCAGCAAGCAACACCGCCCACAGCCATCACACAAGGCTTCCCATTCGCGCTGGTTCATGTTGCGCAGGGGAACCAGTTCCCAGTAGCGGTCCCGCAGACCAGCGCGATCGATTGGATTGGTGCTCATAGCGCGGTCAAAATCTTTCTCGCGGTTTGGCAATCCGCGGCCATTTGGGTGATCAACGCGTCCAGGCTATCGAATTTCTCTTCTCCGCGCATATAGTCGACCAAGCCAACCGACAAAGTCGCGCCATATAGATCGCCGCTGAAATCCAACAGGAAGGTTTCCAGGTTCGGGGTGTTTTCCCCAAACATCGGGCGAACCCCAAGGCTGGCGGCCCCGTAGTAGCTGCCTTTGTGCGGTCCATCCAGAACGTCGACGGTCACGGCATAGACGCCCAGCTTGGGCAGGTGCAGACCATCCAACGCCATGTTGGCGGTTGGATAACCCAACTCTCGGCCACGTTGTTCGCCGCCAATCACAGGGCCTTCGATCCGGTGCCAATGGCCCAGCATGTCTGCTGCTTGCTTCGGACGGCCCTCGAACAAAGCCCCGCGAATCGCGGTCGAGGATATTTGCTGCCCGGCGGCCTCGTGCAGCTGCGCAATTGTGACGCCAAAGCCCAGTTCGGCTCCAAGGGCTGTCAGATCTTGGGCTGTGCCCAAACGGCCTTTGCCAAAACAGAAATCTGCCCCGACCACGACATGGCCCAGGCCCAGATCCCGCAAAATCACTTGTTCCGCAAATTCCCGCGCAGTCAGCGAACTGAGCGCCGCGTTGAACGTCAAATCATACAAGACTCGAACCCCCAGCTTTTCCAACTGGTTGGCCCGCGCTGCAGGTGACATCAGGCGAAAATTGGGGCTGTCCGGCGCGAAGAATTCACGGGGATGAGGCGTAAACGTCAGAATACCCAAAGGCACGCCCGGACCTGTCGCCTTGCGCGCGAGGTCAATCACCGCTTGGTGGCCCAGATGCACGCCATCAAAGTTGCCAATCGCTACGCTGGCCCCTTTGTCTTCGTTCAGAACGAACTCTCTGTCACGTACGATCCGCATGGCGTCCGGTTACGCCTCAGCGCGCTAGGGTGCAAGCCTTAGTCGAACTTCCGCGACGGCGCGAGCACGGTTGCCTCGCCTTTTAGCACAACGGTTGCGCCCACTTTGCAATTGGTTTCCAACTGAACCCGCCTTTTGGCGTAGTCGATGCTCAGCACAGTAACATTGGCATCCACCATGTCGCCGGGGCGCACCGGGGCCATGAATTTCAGGTTCTGGCCCAGATAGACCGTGCCATGCCCGGGCAACTGTTCGCCAATCACGGCCGAGATCAACCCCGCCGTCAGCATCCCGTGGGCAATGCGGCCCTGAAAGATGGTGTCTTGGGCATAGGCGTCATCCATATGCACCGGATTATGATCGGTCGAGACTTCGGCAAACAGCTCGATGTCGCGGTCTGTGACCACTTTGGATAGGGACCGGGTCATCCCGATTTCCAAGTCTTCTATACAGATCGTGCCGCGTGGATCATTTTGCATGTTGTCGAGCATTAGGCCTCCGAAGGATGTCTTCAGAAGGCCTCATAACCCGTCTTCCTGCAATGGGTAAAGTAATATTGCGACAAAATATCGCCAAGTTGTGAAATTTTGTTGCGAAGGTCTATTCTAGTCTGCCGATTACGAATGTCGGGAAAGCCTGTTCTTTGGTCACGAAAGCTTCGGTCTTGATCAGATCGGGGCGCCCGGCGGGGGGGGTGCCGGTTTCTTCGGCAAATAGGCCACCGGTGATCAGCAGGCTATCGATGTCTTCGCCCATCGCACCGGGGATATCGGTGACGATGCCATCGCCAATTGCCAGAATACGGCTTTTGTCGACGCTGCGGCCCAGCTCGGCCAGACGGCGTTGGGCAAGATCATAGATCGGCGGAAAGGGCTTGCCGAAATACAGGCTTTCACCGCCCATTTCGGTATAAATCTCGGCCAAAGCACCTGCGCACCATTCCCGAACGTCGCCCACGTCAACCTCGATATCCGGGTTGGCACAAAGCAGCTTTAGCCCCATTTGCTTTGCCATCATTAATTGAGGCCGCAGCAGCGCGGGGTCTGCCAAAGGATCAAAGGGGCCCGTGCACACGATGCCTTCGGCGTCTTTCAGCTCGACCCGCTCGATCGGGGTCGGGTTCTCCAGGATCTTCATCGGCGCAAAGAACGGCTCGTCTTGTTCTTCGCCAACGAACCACACTTTCTGCCCCACAGCTCCGGTGAACATCGCGGCGCGGGCCGCGTCGCCAGAGGTCGCGATCGTGTCCCACATATCGCCGGGCACGCCCATAGATTCCAAATGCACCTGAACCTCGGCACGCGAACGGGGCGCGTTTGTTAGCAACACTACAAGGCCGCCGCTTTGACGGTAGGCTTGCAAGGCGGCGATTGCGGCAGGGAACGGGGCGACACCGTTATGCACGGTGCCCCACAGATCAACATACAGCACGTCGTAAGAGCCGCTGATCTCGTCCAGGCGATCAATGATTTGCATAGGTCTGTTCCAAATAGGGGGATCGGCGCGACCCTAGGGGCGGTGCCTTGCTGTAGCAAACAAAAAAGGGCCGCCCAGATGGACGGCCCCAATTCTGTGATCCGAGCGTGAAATTACAGCGTCAGGTTGGGGATGATCTGCTTCTTACGGCTCATGATGCCGGGCAGAACCACCGCGTCACCATCCACTGCTGCGCCAAAGCTTTTCTCGGCCAGTGTTTTGACCAGATCGTTGGGTACCAGCAGGGTGGCTTCTTCACGCAGGATGTCGACAACAAACAACAAGACCTGGTCCACGCCGTCTTCTTCGGCAACAGTGGTCATGGCCTCAATCAGGCTGGCTTTGCGATCCAGTGGGATCTCGGGCGCTGTGGTTTCCAGAACCGATACGCGGAACTTTGTGCCCTCAACCGCGTATTCCTTGCTGTCCATGCGCAGCAGCTCGGCGTCGGAAAACGCTGATACGTCAGACTTGGCGGCGAACAGCTCGGCTGCATAGGCGGCTACGTCCAGGCCCAGTTCGGCGGCCAAAGTTGCCACAACGGCTCGGTCCGTGTCTGTCGTTGTGGGCGAGCGGAATTCAAGCGTGTCGGACAAGATGCAAGACAGCATCGCGCCTTTGATGTTTTCAGGCATCTTGGCGGCATCGTCGCCCATCAGATCGTACATGATCGTAGCGGTACAGGCGACTGGACGGATCGTGATGTCGATCGGGCCTTTGGTTTCCAGCCCGCCGACCAATTTGTGGTGGTCGATGATCTGTTGAATGTCGGCCGAGTTGATGCTGTCTGGCAGCTCGGCTGGGTTGTTTGTGTCGACGATCACAACGGGTTGGTCGGCGTCCACATCAGCAATGATCTGCGGCATTTCAAAGCCCCAGCGCTTTAGCACAAAGGCGGCTTCGGTGTTCGGCTCGCCCAGCAGGCGGGGTTCGGCGGATTGGCCCAGGTGGTTAAGGTACCAAGCCCAGATCAACGGCGATCCGGTGCTGTCAGTGTCCGGGGACTTGTGGCCAAAAACGAGGGTTGTCATAGGGGGCATCCTGAAAAACGAATAAATCTCTGGCGGGTATATAGGCCCCCATTGGCAAGGCGTCATGGGGCAGGGCGTCGCGGTTGCAGGGGATGGGCACGGAATCAGGACCGGTAGGCGCGGTTTTTGCTGCCAGAGCATTGTTTGGCGCTGGATATTGACGGCATTGGGCCGACCGTTCGCCAAGATTCAATAGGTGGTGTAGGGCGTGGCTTTGGCATTTGGTTCTGGTTCCGCGACAATCACCGGGCCTTGGAACCATTTTATCGCATTGAAAGACTTGGAAAAAATTATCTGGCCAAGGCCGCAATGCCAATTTACGAATTGCCAAAAAAATTGGCGTTTCCATGTTGACACGCGGCGGTTGTCTCCTTACCTCCGGTGCAGTTAGCACCCGCCTTGGGTGAGTGCTAACATCTAGGAGCAACATAACAGTCAAGGAGCCTTACCATGGCACTGACCCCGCTTCACGACCGTGTACTGGTCGAGCGCATTGAAGGCGAAGAAAAAACAACCGGTGGCCTGATCATTCCTGACAGCGCCAAAGAAAAGCCTGCTGAAGGCATGGTTGTTGCAGTTGGCGCTGGCGCCAAGGACGAAGACGGCGACCGCATCGCGATGGACGTCAAAGTTGGCGACAAAGTGCTGTTCGGCAAATGGTCCGGCACAGAAGTATCCGTCGACGGCAAAGAGCTGTTGATGATGAAGGAAAGCGACATTCTTGGGATCATTTCCTAAGACCTCTCGCGCTAACCTAAAAATAGAATTCTAAGGAGCAAGTCTATGGCTGCTAAGGACGTAAAATTCGGTACCGACGCCCGGAATAAGATGCTTCAGGGCGTCAACATTCTGGCCGATGCCGTGAAAGTGACCCTGGGTCCAAAAGGCCGGAACGTGGTTCTGGACAAATCCTTCGGTGCACCACGCATCACGAAGGACGGTGTATCTGTCGCGAAAGAAGTCGAACTGGAAGACAAGTTCGAAAACATGGGCGCGCAGATGGTCAAGGAAGTTGCTTCCCGGACCAACGACGAAGCCGGTGACGGTACAACAACTGCGACGGTTCTGGCTCAGGCCATCGTCAAAGAAGGCATGAAGTCGGTTGCGGCTGGCATGAACCCAATGGATCTGAAGCGCGGAATCGACATGGCGACAGCCAAAGTCGTTGAAGCGATCAAATCTGCTGCACGCCCAGTAAGCGACAGCGCAGAGGTTGCACAGGTCGGCACAATTTCCGCCAACGGCGAAAATGAAATCGGTCAGCAAATCGCAGACGCGATGCAGAAAGTCGGCAACGAAGGTGTTATCACCGTCGAAGAAAACAAAGGCCTCGAGACCGAGACCGATGTTGTCGAAGGCATGCAGTTCGACCGCGGCTACCTGAGCCCGTACTTTGTCACCAACCCTGACAAAATGATCACCGAGCTGGACGACGCGATCATCCTGCTGCACGAAAAGAAACTGTCTTCTCTGCAGCCAATGGTTCCTCTGCTGGAATCTGTCATCCAGTCGCAGAAGCCACTTGTCATCATCGCAGAAGATGTTGAAGGCGAAGCGCTGGCAACTTTGGTTGTCAACAAACTGCGTGGCGGCCTGAAAATCGCTGCCGTCAAAGCCCCAGGCTTCGGCGACCGTCGCAAGGCAATGCTGCAGGACATCGCGATCTTGACCGGTGGTCAGGTTATCTCGGAAGATCTGGGCATGAAGCTTGAGAATGTCACAATGGACATGCTGGGTTCTGCTAAGAAAATCCAGATCACCAAAGACGAAACGACAATCGTTGATGGCATCGGTGAGAAAGCCGAGATCGAAGCACGGGTTACTCAGATCCGTCAGCAGATCGAAGAAACCACTTCCGATTACGACCGTGAAAAACTGCAAGAGCGTCTGGCCAAACTGGCTGGTGGTGTCGCAGTTATCCGCGTTGGCGGCATGACCGAAATCGAAGTGAAAGAGCGCAAAGACCGCGTTGATGATGCCCTGAACGCGACACGTGCCGCTGTTCAAGAAGGTATCGTTGTCGGTGGTGGTGTTGCCCTGATCCAAGGCGCTAAAGCGCTGGACGGTCTGGAAGGCGCAAACAGCGACCAGAACGTTGGTGTTTCGATCGTACGTAAAGCGCTGGAAGCGCCTCTGCGTCAGATCGCTGAAAACGCTGGTGTTGACGGCTCTGTTGTGGCTGGCAAGATCCGCGAAAGCGACGACACCACCTTTGGTTTCAACGCTCAGGCTGAAGAATATGGCGACATGTTCAAATTCGGCGTGATTGACCCCGCGAAAGTTGTCCGTACTGCTCTGCAGGACGCGGCGTCTATCGCTGGCCTGTTGATCACAACCGAAGCCATGGTTGCAGATCGCCCGTCGAAAGACGGCGGCGCACCTGCGGGCGGTATGCCCGACATGGGCGGCATGGGCGGCATGATGTAATCTGCCAGTCCATTCGGATTGATTGGGAAGGGGCCTTAACGGGCCCCTTTCTTTTTTGTCAGGGCCCATGCGCCGTGCTAAGGCCCGCCCGACAATGATGAAGTAAAGAAGGGCCGCTTGATGCAGCTGACATTCAAATCAGGCGCTGTTCTGGGCCCGGATGGGTTGCAGACGCGGGATCTGTCTGTGAACGGTGACAAGATCGGCGGCGGCGGCCGGGCTGTTGATCTAGGCGGCTTCTGGATCCTGCCGGGCATCGTCGATCTGCATGGCGACGGGTTTGAACATCACTTGGCCCCAAGACGCGGCGCCGTGACCGACCTGAGCCTGGGCCTGCGCGCGGCCGAGGCTGAAATGGCCGCCAATGGCATCACCACAGGGGTTCTGGCGCAGTTTTTCAGCTGGGAAGGCGGGATGCGGGGCCCGGATTTTGCGGAACGGGTTGTCCAGGCGCTTAAGGATACAGCGGCAGAGAGGCGCTTGGATCTGCCCCTACAGCTGCGCCTGGAAACACGCTTGCCCGATGGATATGCTAGGGCCGAAGCGCTGATAAATGCCGGGAAAATCGGCTATGTCGTCTTCAACGATCATGTGCCCCATGATGCCTTGGCCACAGGAAAACGCCCGCCCCGGTTGACCGGACAAGCGCTGAAAAGCGGCCGTTCGCCCGAGGCTCATTTGGCGATGCTGCAGGATCTACACGCGCGCGATATAGATCAAGACCTGCAAGCGCTTACCCAAAGGCTTGTCGCGCAAAGCGTTCTACTTGGCAGCCACGACGATCCAGATGCTGCCACCCGCGATAAAATGCGCGATCTGGGGATCAAGATTTGCGAGTTTCCAGAGGCTGAAGCCGCCGCGAAACAAGCCCGCGCTCGCGGCGATTGGATCATCATGGGTGCGCCCAATGTGATGCGCGGCGGGTCGCACAAGAACAAAATCTCGGCCAAAGATCTGATCAAGGCGGGCCTATGCGATGTTCTAGTGTCCGACTACCATTACCCATCGTTGATTCAAGCAGCCTTGGCGCTGGCCGATCGTGGGGTTCTGCCTTTGCCGCAGGCTTGGGCGATGGTGTCGACAGCCCCAGCACAGGTGTTGGGATTGTCTGACCGGGGCTGGCTAACGGAAGGCGCGCGCGCAGATTTCGTGATTCTTGATCCGGCTACAAAACGGGTCGAGGCGACGGTCTCGGGCGGCCAGATCGCGTATATGTCATCAAAGGTGTCTGCCCTTCTGCTGGCGTAGACTTGCCATTCCCCAAAGCGCCGCCCATGGTCGCGCCATGACCTCGACTCGCTTAATCACCCTGTGCAGCCTTGCGATGATTTTCTTCGCAGCCAATTCCTTGCTGACCCGTGCAGCCCTTGCAGAAGGGACCATCGGCGCTGGAATGTTTGGCGTTTACCGATTGATCGCCGGGGCGGTGACGCTGGCGATTTTAGCGCGCGCAACGGGCGCTGCCTTGGGCGTGTTCCACAAGCGGCACTTTGTGACTTCGGTCGCGTTGTTTTCGTATATACTCGGGTTTTCAATGGCCTATCAGTGGCTTGACGCAGGGGTCGGCGCGCTAATCCTGTTCGCGGGTGTCCAGGCCACGATGTTTGCGGGCGCTGTACGCGGCGGCGAAGCCGTGCCCCCTTTGCGCTGGATCGGCATGGGCGTGGCCCTTAGTGGGTTGGCCGTCCTGTATCTGCCGGGGGCAGAACAACCGGCGATAGCAGGCGTCGGCTTTATGCTTCTGGCCGCCATTGGCTGGGGTGTCTTTTCGCTGCTTGGGCGCAGTTCCACTACGCCCCTTGCCACAATGGCTGCCAATTTCATTTGGGCCAGCGTGCTGATGGTTGTGATCCCTTGGGGCTGGTTCGATCCAACCCCAAGCAGCCTGTATGGCATTGTACTGGCTTGCCTGTCGGGGGCTGTAACCTCTGGTGTCGGATACGCAATCTGGTACGCAGTGCTGCCGCAGCTGCGCGCGACCCGAGCGTCTGTTATTCAGCTGAGCGCACCAATCTTGGCACTGGTTGGCGGGGCCGTTTTCTTGGCCGAACCTCTAAGCGCTATGGCGATTGTCGCGGCCGTTTTAGTGGTCGGCGGCGTTCTGGTGTCCCTGCGGGCTACTTGATCAGCAGTTCCAACGGGTCATAGACCATATCCCCGCCCCATGCGGCTGCGGCCAAGGTGTCGGGCTTGTAGCGAATATCGGATAGCTCGGACCTGGAAAAAAACCGCCGCTTGGTCACGATGCCTTCTGGATCGCGCCAGTCAGGGTCGATCTGGCCGCGGATAATGCGCGCCCGAAAATAGACATCCACCTGATGAAACCCGCTGCTCGGCTCATGAAATTCATTCACCATGCAAGGCGCGCCCACTTCGACGTCCATCCCGGTTTCCTCATGTACTTCGCGCACCAGATTGTCGGCCAGGCTTGAATGCTTTTCTACCCCGCCGCCCGGTGCACACCACAGGTCCGACACGCCGCCGCCCCATGCGTTGACCAGCAAAAGCTTGTCTTGGTCCATGATCAGCGCCCGGACCGCAAGGCGCAGTGGTCTGTTCTTCATGGCCTATCATTGGCCCAGCAAGAATTTCGGTGCAATCCCTACACATTTGACCCAATGCACCTTACGTGCACGTCATGCGTTTGTTTCTTGCCCTGTTTCTTCTGTCTGCTGTACCGGCGAAATCCGACTGTGTCGTCTTGCTGCACGGTTTGGCGCGCAGTGGTACATCTTTGTTTTTGCTGGAGGAAGTTCTGGAACAGGAAGGCTACCACACAACCAGCCCGTCCTATGCTTCGACCACCGACCCGATCGAGGTGTTGGCTGAACGCACCTTGCCCCAGGCCCTGGCAGAGTGCGGCGCTGGAAAAGTGCATGTGGTGACCCATTCCATGGGCGGGATTTTGCTGCGCCAGTATCTGACCCGGCACGACATCCCGAATCTGGGCCATGTGGTGATGATGGGGCCGCCCAATCACGGGTCCGAAATCGTGGATGAGTTTGCCGATCTGCAACCTTTCGCCTGGATCAATGGCCCAGCAGGGTTAGAGCTGCGGACAGATCCCGACAGCCTGCCCAACCGCTTGCCGCCTGCAGATTTCAGTGTTGGTATCATCGCAGGAAATCGCAGCCTGAACCCGATTTATTCGAACCTGTTAAAGGGGCAGGATGACGGAAAAGTCTCGGTCGCGAGCACCTATCTGGAAGGGATGCAGGACCATATCGTGCTGCCGGTCACCCATACGTTCATGATGAACAATCCCGTCGTGGTTGCCCAGGTTCTAAGCTTTCTGCAAAACGGTCAGTTCCAACCGGATCTGTCCCTGACCGACGTTCTGGCAGGTGCCGTAGGGTTCAATTAAGGCCGCTAGCCGCCCAGCGGGCGCACAATATTCACATGCCCCATTTTCCGCCCCGGTCTGGCATCTGCCTTGCCGTATAGGTGCACGGCGGCCTTCGGGTTGCGGGTGAATTCGTGCAACCGGTCAATCCCGTCGCCGATCAGGTTTTCCATCACAACATTCGCAAACCGAGAGCCATCCCCGAGGGGCCAGCCTGCAATCGCCCGCACATGCTGTTCGAACTGATCCACCGCACAGCCGTTCTGTGTCCAGTGGCCCGAATTATGAACTCGCGGCGCGATTTCATTCACCACCAGTCCGTCGGCTGTCACAAACAGCTCGACCGCCAAAACGCCGATATAGTCCAGGCTGTTCAGCAGCTTAGCAGCCATCAAGATGGCCTCGTGCCGTTGGGCCGGGGCCAGACGGGACGGGATGGTTGTTGTCGCCAGAATGCCGCCGCGGTGCAGGTTTTCGCCCGGATCATACACCGAAACGGACCCGTCGAGGCCACGTGCCGCAATCAGCGAGGATTCGAACTGAAAGTCTACATGGCCTTCTAGGATCGCAGGTTCTTCCTTGATCCCTTCCCACGCGGCTTCGGCCTGACCGGGGGCGGTGATCCGCATCTGGCCTTTGCCGTCATAGCCCAAGCGCCGGGTCTTCAGGATCGCGGGCAGGCCGATGGTCTTGATCGCCTCTTTCAAATCCTCAA
>SPJP01000082.1 GCA_006844665.1 Paracoccaceae bacterium | reverse complement strand
CCGCTGAATGGCTGCGGGGCCGCATCGCGGGTGCCCTCCCCAAGCCCGGCCGCATGAACCTGGGCTACTTCCCCGATAGCCGCGGCCGCATCCTGACCGAAATGTCGATCCAGCGGCATACAGACGATCACTTCACCCTGATCACCGCCGCTTTGGCCCAGTGGCACGACTATGAACTGCTGGCAAACGCCCTGCCCGCGGGGCTGACCCTGACCGATCACACCGATGACTATTCCACCCTGATCGTCACCGGCCCCAAATCCCGCGATCTGTTCACCAAGGTCGGCACCGATGCCGATCTGTCCCTGGGCTGGCTGTCGATCCAAACTGCCAAAGTGGCAGGCAACCACTGCGCCCTGGCGCGGGTGTCGTTCGCGGGCGAGCTTGGCTGGGAAATCCACGCCCCCAACGCCGATATCCCCGCGCTCTATGATGCCGTCACAGGGGCCGGGGCCACGCCGTTTGGCATGTATGCCCTGAACTCTATGCGGATCGAAAAGGGTTACCGCGCGTGGAAGGGCGATCTGTCCACGGATTATTCCCTGCTGGAAGGCGGGCTCGACCGCTTCATCCGCTTTGACAAACCCCAGGACTTCCCCGGCAAAGCCGCCCTTCTGTCGGAAAAGCAATCAGGCCCCAAGAAAACCTTCGCCACCCTGACCATCGATACGCAGGATCTGGACGCGCCCTATATGGCCACCATCTGGCAGGGCGACACTGTGGTGGGCGAGATAACCTCCTGCGCCTATGGCTACCGCGCGGACACCACCGTCGCCTTGGGTATGTTGCGCCCGGATCTGAACGTTCCGGGAACCAAACTGCAGGTGGACATCTACGGCAAACGCCACGCCGCCACGGTTCAGCCAGACGCCCCGCTCTGGGATCCTGAAAACACCCGCCTTCGGGCGTAACCGGGCCAAAGCCCCGCCTAAAACCCGGGCGGACCAGTCCTGATTGGTCCCCCCGCCCCTTATGACTTTACAGGCCCATGCCCCAGCACGGCCTGTCAGATGAACAGGACAAGGTTACTATGGTGAATTTGACAGAAACATCCCGCAGCTCGCGCCGGGCCGGTGGTCGCGCCGCCCGCGTCGCCCTGCGCGCTGCCCCTTTAGAAGCCAACATGCGCCCGGTCCGCCCGGGGCTGGAAGGGGGCACATACTCGCCCCTGACCGAAGCTCAGGTCGAACGGATCTATAATTCCGCCTTAGATGCGCTGGAACAGATCGGCATGGCCAAAGCCCCGCCCTCCGGCGTGAAAATCCTGACCGAGGCCGGCTGCATCTTGGGCGACGACAATCGCATCCGCATCCCCCGCGAAATCGTGGCCGAGATGTTGGGCAAAGCCGCCAAGACCGTCACCCTATACGGGCGCGACCCTGCCCATGATCTGGATCTGTCAGGCCGCCGCGTCCATTACGGCACCGCAGGCGCGGCTGTGCATATCGTTGATCTGGACAGCGGGACCTACCGCGAAAGCTCCTCTCAGGATCTGTATGATGCGGCCAAGCTGGTCCAGCATCTGGACAATATCCATTTCTTCCAGCGCCCCATGGTCTGCCGCGACATCACCGATAATTACGAGCTGGACCTAAACACCATCTACACCGCCTGCGCGGGCACAACCAAACATATCGGCACCAGTTTTGTCGAACCCAGCCATATGGAAGGCTGTCTGGATTTGATCTACCAGATCGCAGGGGGCGAAGACGCCTTCCGCGCCCGGCCCTTCATCTCGAACTCGAACTGCTTTGTTGTCCCGCCGATGACCTTCGCCGAAGAATCTTGCCAGGTGATGGAAATCGCCATCGCTGCCGGCATGCCGGTGCTGCTGCTATCGGCGGGCCAGGCCGGGGCCACCGCCCCTGCCCCCATTGCCACCGCCATCGTCCAGGCCGTGGCCGAATGTCTGGCCGGGGTGGTCTATGTCAACGCAATCAAACCCGGCGCGCCTGCGGTGTTTGGCACATGGCCCTTCGTGTCCGATCTGCGCACCGGGGCTATGTCCGGTGGGTCCGGCGAACAGGCTTTGCTGACGGCGGCATGTTCGCAAATGCACCGCTATATCGGCCTGCCCGGCGGGGCCGCCGCTGGCATCGCCGACAGCAAAATGCCAGACATGCAAGCCGGATGGGAACAGGCGATCAGCAACGTCATGGCCGGGCTTTCAGGGCTGAACATGGTCTACGAATCCGTGGGCATGCATGCGTCCTTGCTGGGCTTTTGCATGGAATCCCTGGTGCTGGGCAATGACATGCTGGGTCAGGTGCAACGTTGCGTGCGCGGCATCGACGTGAACGACGACACCGTGGGCATCGACGTGATGAAAGCCGTCTGCATGGGCGGCCCGGGCCATTACCTGGGCCAGGACCAAACCCTGCGCCTGATGCAGACCGAGTATATCTACCCAGACATCGCCGACCGCTCCTCGCCCAAGGAATGGCAGGAAAAGGGCCGCCCCCAATTGCTGCCCAACGCCCAGGCACGGGTCAGGGAAATCCTGAGCACCGACAGCCATTTGTTCACCCCAGAACAAGACGCCGCCCTGCGCAAGAACTTCAACCTCGTCCCGCTGAAACGCAGCTAGAAAGCCCACCCCATGACCACTGCCTCCCCCTCTGGCCCGACTTCTGGCGCAAAAGCCGTCCCCGCCCATGCCCGCGTTGTCATCATCGGCGGCGGGGTCATCGGCTGCTCGGTCGCCTATCACCTGACCAAGCTGGGCTGGACAGACGTTGTGCTGCTGGAACGCAAGCGCCTGACCTCGGGCACCACATGGCATGCCGCAGGCCTGATCGCCCAGCTGCGCGCCACCCAGAACATGACCCGGCTGGCAAAATACAGCCAGGAACTTTACGGCACCCTGCAGGACGAAACAGGCGTGGCCACCGGGTTCAAACGCTGCGGCTCGATCACCGTTGCCCTGACAGATCACCGGCGAGAGGAGATCATGCGCCAAGCCTCCATGGCCCGCAGCTTCGGGGTCGAGGTTGAAGACATCTCACCGACCGAAGTCGCCGCCCGCTACCCCCATCTGAACATCGAAGGCCTGACAGGCGCTGTTTACTTGGAAAAAGACGGCCAAGGCGACCCGGCCAATATCGCCCATGCTTTGGCCAAAGGCGCGCGCCAACGCGGGGCCAAAGTGCTGGAAGGCGTCAAGGTCACCGCCGCCGCCCGCACCGGCCGCCGCATCACCGGGGTGGATTGGCAGACAGACACCGACCAAGGCCACATCACCGCTGACATGGTCGTCAATTGCGGCGGCATGTGGGGCCACGGCCTGGGCAAAATGCTGGGCACCAACGTGCCCCTCCACGCCTGCGAGCACTTCTACATCGTCACCGAAGCAATCGAAGGCCTCACCCAACTGCCGGTCCTGCGCGTCCCTGATGAGTGCGCCTATTACAAAGAAGACGCGGGCAAAATGCTGCTCGGCGCGTTCGAACCCACCGCCAAACCCTGGGGCATGAACGGCATCTCTGACAGTTTCGAATTCGACCAACTGCCCGAAGATTTCGACCATTTCGAACCAATCCTGGAAGCCGCCGTCACCCGCATGCCCATGCTCGCCGAAGCGGGCATCCACACCTTCTTCAACGGCCCCGAAAGCTTCACCCCCGACGACGCCTATCACCTGGGCCTGGCCCCTGAAATGGACAACGTCTGGGTCGCCGCGGGCTTCAACTCTATCGGCATCCAGTCTGCAGGCGGCGCAGGCCTGGCCCTGTCCCAATGGATGGACAGCGGCGAAAAACCCTTCGATCTGGGCGATGTCGACATCAGCCGCATGCAGCCCTTCCAGGGCAACAAAACCTACCTGTATGAGCGCTCCAAAGAAACCCTCGGCCTGCTTTACGCCGACCACTTCCCCTTCCGCCAGAAAGCCACCGCCCGGGGCATCCGCCGCTCGCCCGTCCACACCCAACTGGCCGAAAACGGCGCGGTCTTCGGCGAACTGGCAGGATGGGAGCGCGCAAACTGGTACGCAAACCCCGGCCAAACCCCCGAATACAGCTACAGCTGGACCCGCCAGAACTGGTTCGAAAACCGCGCGGCCGAACACCGCGCCATCCGCGAAAACATCGGCCTCTATGACATGTCCAGCTTCGGCAAACTCCGCGTCGAAGGCCCAGGCGCCGAAGCCTTCCTAAACCACGTCGCCGCCGCCGATTGCGCCGTGCCCACCGGCAAAATCGTCTATACCCAGTTCCTGAACTCCCGCGCGGGGATCGAGGCTGACGTCACCATCACCCGCCTGTCGGACACCGCCTTCCTGGTCGTCACCCCCGCCGCCACCCGTCTGGCCGATCAAACCTGGCTCCAGCGCCACGCAGAGGGCCACAGTGTCGTCATCACCGATGTGACCGCAGGCGAGGCCGTGCTCGCCGTCATGGGCCCCAACGCCCGCGCCCTGATGCAGGCCGTCTCCCCCAACGACTTCAGCAACGCCGCCAACCCCTTCGGCACCGCCCAAGGTATCGAGCTCGGCATGGCGCTCGCCCGCGTCCACCGGGTGTCTTACGTGGGCGAGCTTGGCTGGGAAATCTACCTCAGCGCCGACATGGCCGCCTACGGGTTCGAGGTCCTGCACAAAGCAGGCCAGGAGCTCGGCGCAAAACTGGTCGGCCTGCACGCCATGGACAGCCTGCGCATGGAAAAAGCCTTCCGCCATTTCGGCCATGATATAACGTGCGAGGACCACGTGCTCGAGGCCGGCCTCGGCTTCGCCGTCAAACGCGACAAACCCGCCTTCATCGGCCGCGACGCGGTGCTGGCCAAACGCGACGCGGGCCTGTCCCAACGCCTGGTGCAGTTCAAACTGACCGACCCCGACCCGCTTCTGTACCACGCCGAACCCATCCTGCGCGACGGCCAGGTCGTGGGCCACTTGACGTCAGGCAGCTACGGCCACAGCCTCGGCGCTTCCCTCGGCATGGGCTACATCCCCTGCGAAGGCGAAACCCCCGACCAACTCCTCGCCTCCAGCTACCAGATCGAGGTCGCCGGAACCCTCCACCAAGCCACCCCCAGCCTAAAACCCTTCTACGACCCCAAATCCGAACGGGTAAAAGCCTAGACCCCGCTGCGTCCGCCCCCTAGCATAACCGCACAGGTTGAGCAGGGGGTGACGCGCGTATGGCATATCCAAAAGGGTTATTGGGGCATTTGCAAAAAGTAGGGAGTGCTTTGGAACAGGGTTCTAAGTCCGGCACGCTACCCCCAATGATCACGGTACCAAAGACGTTTGCAGAATACGCCGCTGAGGAAGAAAAATATGGGCGGCCTAAGCCGACCAAAACTGATCCCCTTGCTTCGTTTCCATCTGATTTCCGCATGAAGAAACAACCTCCTAAATATGGGA
>SPJP01000083.1 GCA_006844665.1 Paracoccaceae bacterium | reverse complement strand
GGCAAATGACACGCCGCGCGCGAACGAACTTGTCTTTGCCTTGGTGATGAGCACCGGCGCAAGGATCCATAACCGTGCAGGCGGGCTGGATGCAGCCGATATCAAAGGAGAGGATGGTCTACGATGAGCGCGAAAATCAGAAAAATTGCGGTGAATGTCGAAGAAACCCACCGCGAAATCGGCAAATCCATTTCCCCGGCCACCCGCAAGGCTGTTGCCGTTGCGGTGATCGAGAACCCGTTCGCGGGCAGCTATCAGGAAAATCTGGGCGATCTGATGGAGATCGGCGCGGAACTGGGCGCGCTGCTGGGCGAAAAATGCGTGGCCGCTTTGGGCATCGCGCCTGAAGACGCGGAAAGCTATGGCAAATCCGCGATGGTCGGCGAAAATGGCGAGCTGGAGCACGCTGCCGCAATTCTGCACCCAAAACTTGGCGCGCCTTTGCGTGTGGCCGTGGAAAAAGGTGCTGCCCTTGTACCATCGTCAAAGAAAATGGGCAGTCCCGGGCAGGTTCTGGATGTGCCATTGGGCCATAAGGATGCCGCCTATGTGCGCAGTCATTTCGACGGGATCGAGGTCCGGCTAAACGATTCCCCCCGTGCAAATGAGATCATGGTTGCGGTTGCCGTCACAGATAGCGGCCGTCCGCTGCCACGGGTTGGTGGTTTGACCCATGGTGACGCGAAGGGCGAAGACGGATTGCGCTAGACGGTCAGTTTTTCTCGGGTGCATGCGGCGATGGGATGTGCGATAAGTGCAAACTTATCAGTCAAAAGGCCCGAGAGATGCAGACCGCTGAAGACCTAGAAACCCTACGATATCAACTTGATGAACAGGTTGGTTATCTTCTGCGGTTGGCCACCCAAAGGCACGCGGTCATTTTTCAGGAACATGTGGTCGACAAGCTGACGGCCACACAGTTTTCAACGCTGATGCGCCTGTCCCAACACGGGCGGGTCACCCAGAACCATCTTGGGCGGCTGGCAGCGATGGATTTTGCGACAACTAAGGGCGTGGTCGACCGCCTGCGCGCCAAAGGATTGGTGCAGTCGGAACCCGATGTGACGGACAAGCGGCGCTCGGTCATTTCCCTGACCGAGAACGGCACCGCGTTGGTTGCAAAACTGACAAGTGTCGGGATCGCGATCAGCCAGGAAACGCTGGCCCCGTTGAGTGACCAGGAACAAGCCACCCTGATATCACTGCTGAAGAAGATTTCTTAAAGGCTAGATCAAACAATGCGCTCTGGCAGGTTTTGGGCAGGCGGTGTGTTGCGGCTGCGTTCGCTGCGCACGACGCCGTCAATCACGGTCATGCCCACACCGGGCAGGTTTCCAAGCGCGACGGATTCCAACATCGTTTTTCCGGGCGCGTGCTGGGCCTGATCCAGTAGGACGAAGTCAGCGCACATGCCGACCTCGATCAAACCGGTATCAAGCTTGCGTTGGCGCGATGTGTTGCCGTTGCCAAAACAAAACGCGATTTCAGCGGGCACGTTGCCGAATGCCGACAGCATCGCAATCATCCGCAAAATCCCAAGAGGCTGAACCCCGGACCCTGCGGGGCCGTCTGTGCCAAGAATAACCTGATCCAGCTTGCCCAGTTCCCGGGCGGTGTTGATCGTCAGAACAGCGGCCCGTTCATTTCCGTTATGGACGATTTCGAAGGCCGATTGACAGTTTTCGCACAGGCAGATGATCTGATCGTCTGGCAGGGCGGAATGGCCGCCGTTGATATGGCCGATCACGTCGGTGCCGGTTTCCATGACCATATCTGCGTCAATCAGGCCAGAGCCGGGGATCGAAGGCCCCCCGGTGTGGATCGTGCTTTGCATGCCGTATTTGCGGGCCCAACCCACCATCTGCTGGGCGGTCTTGCCGTCTTTGACGGTGCCCAGGCCGACCTCGCCCAACAGTTTGACGCCTGCGTCGGCCATGTCTTTGAAGTCCTGCTCGACCATGCCTTTTTCGATGACAGGAGCGCCTGCGTGAACCTTCATACCCGAAGGGCGGAAATTTTCGTACCAGCGCTGGGACGCGATCGCCATTGCCTTCAGTCCAACGATGTCTTTGGGCCGGCCGGGCATGTGAAC
Source organism: Paracoccaceae bacterium (assembly GCA_006844665.1). Lineage (GTDB taxonomy): Bacteria > Pseudomonadota > Alphaproteobacteria > Rhodobacterales > Rhodobacteraceae > Dinoroseobacter. The sequence goes on along the minus strand of SPJP01000083.1, from coordinate 3,285 downwards.
CTCGCCTGCGGAAATCAGGGTCGTAACGCCGCCGTGCAATGTGGAATCGATCCAATGCAGTTGCTGCTGCCGCGGGGTGTAGTCGCCGACCACCGGGTGAATATGGCTGTCGATCAATCCGGGCGCTAGGGTCACGCCATGGGCATCGATGACACATGTCGCGTCTTCGCAATCCAGGTCGGCCTGTTTGCCCCAGGCCGTGATCTTTCCATCAATCGCGACCATGCAGTCGCCGTCAAAGATTGGGTCTTCCATCTTGCCCGACAGAATTAGGCCGATGTTCTTGATGACTAGCTTTTCCATGATCTTCTCCGCATTTATTATTAGCATACAAACATGTTTATCGAGTGCGTCAAGTGTTTGCGGGCCCCGCGCTGAAGATAAAATTGACAGTTGACACATGGCACATCGCGCGCATATTTGTTTGTATACAAATGAAATTGAGATATAGATGAGCTATGTCGTGACGGGGCCAAAACGCCCGACATGCTTTCCTAAATGTCAGAAAACCCGGCCAATTAACCCCCGACGGGGCAGCAGAAGGATCTAACAATGCCTGTATCGGATATTGACGCGAACACACAGTTTCCGGTGCCGGCAGGTGTCTTTGCGGAAACCGTGACCTCTGTCGAACATTACACAGATCGTTTGTTCAAGTTTCGCATCACGCGCCCGGCCAGCTTTCGGTTTCGGTCCGGCGAATTTGTGATGATCGGTTTGCCGAATGCCGAGAAACCTGTTTTTCGCGCCTATTCCATCGCCTCGCCCAGCTGGGACGAGGAGCTGGAGTTCTATTCGATCAAAGTTCCAGGCGGCCCGCTGACCGAGCATCTGCAGAAGATCAAGGTTGGCGATACCGTTTTGATGCGAAAAAAGCCCACCGGCACCTTGGTCAATGACGCCCTGCTGCCTGGCAAACGGCTTTGGATGTTTTCAACCGGAACAGGAATCGCGCCTTTCGCCAGCCTGATCCGCGATCCGGAGACATACGAAAAATTCGACGAAGTGATCCTTACCCATACCTGCCGGGAAGTCGGCGAGCTGACATATGGAAAAGAGCTGGTTTCGCAGGTGAAAGATGATCCGCTTTGCGGAGAATTCGCGCAAGGCCTTCGCCTTTATTCCACCACGACACGCGAAGACTATCCGTTCATGGGACGCATTACAGATCTGATGAAATCGGGTAAGGTCTTTGAAGACCTTGGCTTGCCGCCTATCACTCCGGAAACGGACCGTGGCATGATCTGCGGGTCAATGGAGATGCTGCGTGATACCAAGGCAACGTTAGAATCGTTCGGACTTGTCGAAGGGGCGAATAATCGGCCTGATACCTTCGTCGTTGAACGCGCTTTTGTAGATTGAGAGAACTGATGCCAAATGATCTGAGCCCCCAAAGCAAACCCGACCTGTCGTCTTTCAACTGGGAAGATCCGTTCCTGCTGGAAGCTCAGCTGTCTGACGAAGATCGCATGATCCGCGACAGCTCTCGGGCTTATGCTCAGGAAAAGCTTCAGCCGCGCGTGATCGAGGCTTTTGACAAAGAACAAACCGACCCGGGCATCTTTCAGGAAATGGGCGAAATGGGCCTGCTGGGAACCACCATTCCCGAAGCCTATGGCGGGCTGGGCGCAAGCTATGTCAGCTACGGCCTTGTCGCGCGGGAAATCGAACGTGTGGACAGCGGCTATCGTTCGATGATGTCGGTGCAATCCAGCCTGGTGATGTACCCGATCTATGCCTACGGCACCGAAGAGCAGCGCAACAAATATCTGCCGGGTCTTGCGGCCGGAACCAAGATTGGTTGCTTTGGCCTAACAGAACCTGACGCCGGGTCTGATCCGGGCGGCATGAAGACAACCGCCAAGAAAGTTGACGGCGGCTACGTGCTGAACGGCGCGAAAATGTGGATTTCAAACGCGCCGATTGCCGATGTCTTTGTCATCTGGGCCAAGTCAGACGCCCATGACGGCAAGATCAAAGGCTTTGTCCTGGAAAAGGGGACGAAGGGGCTGTCTGCGCCGAAAATTCAAGGAAAGATGAGCCTTCGGGCCTCTATCACCGGTGAGATTGTCTTGGACAATGTCGAGGTCGGTGAAGACGCGTTGCTGCCCAATGTGTCTGGCCTAAAGGGGCCGTTCGGCTGTTTGAACCGCGCGCGGTATGGGATCGCCTGGGGTGTTATGGGCGCGGCAGAGGCCTGCTGGTTCGGGGCCCGTCAATACGGGTTGGATCGCAAGCAGTTTAACAAGCCTTTGGCCCAGACCCAGCTGTTCCAGCTGAAGCTGGCCAATATGCAAACCGAAATTGCGCTGGGGCTGCAAGCCGCCCTACGGGTGGGCGAGCTGATGGATCAAGGCATCGCCGCACCGGAAATGATTTCCCTGATCAAACGGAACAATTGCGGCAAAGCGCTGGATATCGCGCGGATGTCCCGTGACATGCATGGCGGCAACGGGATCAGTCAGGAGTTTCAGGTGATCCGGCACATGATGAACCTTGAAACAGTGAACACCTATGAAGGCACCCATGATGTCCACGCTTTGATCCTGGGCAGAGCACAGACAAATCTGCAAGCCTTCGCGTAAGGATCTAAATTCAAAGATTTGGCATTTAGAAAAGCTGCGGATCACGACAGATCCGCAGCTTTTTCGTGTTCGGCTTAGGGTCGACCCTAAACGCCTAGGTATTTGTTGATCTTCTGGGAATCCGCCCGCAGATCGGACCCGGCAATAGTTTCGCGATCTTTGCCGTTTTCGATAAAGGTGACCCGATCAGCGATCGACAGAACGGCATCAACCCGCTGTTCTACCAGAATAATCGCGTAGCCTTCGGCTTTCATCTTAACGACAACTTGGCGGATCAGTTCGATCATCGACGGCTGCAGGCCTTCGGTCGGCTCGTCCAGCAGCAAAACCTTGGGGCGCAAACACAAAGCGCGGGCGGTGGCCAGCATTTGCTGTTCGCCCCCCGACAACGTGCCCGCAACCTGGTCCAACCGTTCCCCAAGCCGCGGGAACAGATCCAAGACCCAATCGCGGGTGTCTTTGCCCTCGCCTCGTGTCAGCAGGCCCATTTCGATGTTTTCGGCAACGGTCAGTTCCTTGAACAACCGTCTGCCTTGGGGAATGTAGCCAATGCCCTGTTTCGGCACCATATGAGGCGCCATCTGGTCCAGCGATACGCCGTCCAGCGTGATGCTGCCGCCGGTCAGGGGCAGCTCACCTATGATGGATTTCATAATGGTTGATTTGCCGGCGCCATTGCGGCCCATCAAGCACAGAATCT
>SPJP01000080.1 GCA_006844665.1 Paracoccaceae bacterium | reverse complement strand
ATCAAAGCCTTCGTGAGAACATTAGACAAATACCACCCCGATCCAGCGGCATCCGTGCCCCATGGCTGATCTGCGTATCATAGACGGGGTGATCAGCGACCGCGGCTCGAAATACGCGGTGTCGGGCTGTCAGGTGACTTCCCGCGCCGATGTGGACGCGGCCCTGAAGCAGTTGAAGCGCACCAAGAAATTCGCCAAAGCCACCCATAACAGCTGGGCCGTTTTGCTGCCTGATGGCGCGCTCAAGGCCGATGACGGCGAATCCGGCGCGGGCAATGTGCTGCTGGCGGTGCTAGAGGGCGCGGACCTGAGGGGCCACCTGATCATCGTCACCCGCTGGTATGGCGGCAAACATCTGGGCGGCGACCGCTTCCGCCACGTGCGCGACGCGGCGAAAGCGTGGATCGATGGGTCCTGACCCTAAAGCTTGGAGTGTGACCCGTCACACATCGCCCCGGCGCTGCTGTTCTTGCAGCCGCAGAAATAGACGGTCTTATCCTCGGTCGCTTCAAACTTGACCGGGGTGAAGCTGGTGTCTTTATGGGAGCCGTCGCAGAACGGCTGGTTCGTGGACTGGCCGCAAGAGCACCAGAAATAAGACTTCCCAGCGGTCACCTCGACCGGGAACGGGGCTTTTTGTGCGATAATTGGTACGTCTGACATGGGGGATCTCCTATGGGTAAGCCGTAAGCAGGCCCCAGCGCAGGGCCCAAATCAACCTAAAACATCCGCACAGAGTCTGTGCGTTTCTGTAGGGGACGTGCGGCCTGCATTTTTTGCAAAGGCGATCAATGGCATTGCGTTTTTGAAAGATATTGCCAAATTGGGTCCGAATAGTGTGTCGGGGTGCCAGTTTGGATGTTTTAAAAGAAGCCTATGACGCCTATTCCGAGCGCATTCGCAGCCCGATTGTGGGATCAATTTTCTTTTCCTTTGTGGCCATCAATTGGAAACCCCTGTGGTTTCTGGTTTTTGAAGAAGCATCCGCCCGCCGGAAATTCGAGTACTTCGACGGGGCGACAAACTTCTTGTCGCTTTACTTCGGGCCCATCTTTTTAGGTATTTCTATCGCGCTGGCGTTGCCATGGTTCCAGTTTGTCTGGGCACGGTTGGTCAGCAGGCCGATTAGGATGCTTAAATCGTATCAGGCGGAAGAAGCCTCTCGTCTGCGTATCGAGTCTTTCGAAAGAAAAACCGCCGAAGAAGAGGCCCTCAGAAAGCACGAAGAAGCGGTGGCAGATCGCACGATTGGCGCAGCCAAACGGCAGAAGGAAGCAGGAGACGTAGGCGGCGAAGCGTTGGCCGAAGAGCTGTCAGAGGCTGTAAAAACTTCCAATGCGCAACGGCAGATTACAGAGGAAGAATTGTTAGAAAGTCTTGGCAGTGTTGATTTGCTCGTTCTCGGGCTTATCCGTGAACACCAGACCATAGTATCGGAAAAAAGCGAGCTTCTAATATACTACGATGATTATTGTGCAATCGTTGAAAACCCAACTAAGGAAAGAATGTTCGTGGACATGCGGGACTCTCTCGATTTCCTTGAAGGGAAAGGGGCCATAAGAACAGCTCAGTTCCCCTTCGAGGACAACAAATTGAGGTACGGTGGTCGAACCAAGAAGTATGTAATCACGGCCTTAGGCTATCGAGTCCACGACTTAATGATCGCCGACGCTACCGAATAACCCCCCACAGATCATATTCCCCGGCCTCGTCGACCTCTACCGTGACCAGGTCGCCCACCGACAGCCCCTCGGTGCCCTCGTCAATAAAGAGGTTGCCGTCGATTTCCGGGGCGTCGGCTTTGGTGCGGCAGGTGGCGATGCCGTCCTCGTCTATATCGTCGACCAGGACCTCCATCCGCTGGCCCACTTTCGCGGCCAGTTTCGCCTCCGATATCGCTTGGGCTTTTTCCATGAACCGGTCCCAGCGCTCTTGCTTCAGCTCTGCTGGCACGTGATCGGGCAGGTCGTTCGACCGCGCGCCGTCGACATTTTCGTATTGAAAACAGCCAACCCGGTCCAGTTGCGCCTCGTCCAGCCAATCCAGCATATAGTCGAACTCGGCCTCCGTCTCGCCGGGATAGCCGACGATAAAGGTGCTGCGGATGGTCATGTCGGGGCAGATCGCACGCCATTCGGCGATGCGGTCCAGGGTCTTTTCACTGGCCGCCGGGCGGGCCATGCGTTTCAGCACATCCGGATGGCCGTGTTGGAACGGCACGTCCAGATAGGGCAGGATCAGCCCGTCGGCCATCAACGGGATCAGGTCGCGCACATGGGGGTAGGGGTAGACGTAATGCAGGCGCACCCATGCGCCCAGACTGCCCAGATCCCGCGCCAGATCAGTGATATGGGCACGGTGACCCTTGGCTTCGGCATGTTTGATATCGACGCCATAGGCGCTGGTGTCCTGGCTGATCACCAACAGCTCTTTCACGCCATTATCCACCAGCTTTTCCGCCTCGCGCAGGATCGCGTGGGCTGGCCGAGACGCAAGACGCCCGCGCATATCGGGAATGATGCAGAACTTGCACTTGTGATTGCAGCCCTCGGAAATCTTCAGATAGCTGTAATGGCGTGGGGTCAGGCTGACGCCCCGGGCCGGGATCAGATCGATAAAGGGGTCGGGGTCCGGCGGTACGGCGGCATGGACCGCGTCCAGCACAGCCTCGTATTGCTGCGGCCCGGTGACGGCCAGAACCTTGGGATGCGCACCGGTGATATAGTCCGGCTCGGCCCCCAGACAGCCCGTAACAATGACCTTGCCGTTCTCGGACAGGGCCTCGCCAATCGCCTCTAGGCTTTCGGCCTTGGCGCTGTCCAGAAACCCGCAGGTGTTCACGATCACAGCGCCCGCGCCGGTATAGTCGGGGCTGATCGCATAGCCTTCGGCCCGTAGCTTGGTCAGGATGCGTTCACTGTCCACCAGCGCTTTGGGGCAACCAAGGCTGACCATGCCAATGGTCGGCTGACCGGAACGAGGGGCATCCCGCAGCACAGCGCGCGGGGCAAGATCGGGGCGGAGGGAAGGGGGGTTCTGAGCCATGCCGCCCCAATAGCAGGGCAACCCCCCTTGGGGAAGAGCCCACGAAAAAGGGCCCCGAAGGGCCCTGATCCAAACGTGTATTACGTATGCTTAGAACGTGAACTCGTACGTCGCACGCAGGCCAATATCTCGGACGTCGGATTGGACTTTGCCCGCATCCAGATCCACGCTTAGATATCCCGCGCCGACCTATGCGCCAAAGCCTGCCGCCAAGCGGGGGCTGGTGAACGTCGCGGTCCTTGCGGTGCTGGTGCGCGATCCGTAATCGTAGGCAACGCTGATATAGGGCAGAATGCCGTTGGGTAGGGGGGCAAGCGGTTCGACCTTGGCCCCAAGGGATGCGTTAAAGCTTGTGATGTCATTGGCCGCGACGGCCCCGTAGGCGGGCTGTGCCTCGCGGTAGCCGTTCAGCTTGGCAAACGGGGTGACAGACAGCTGGCTGGTCGCGTAGTTGCCCGAGAGCGACAAAGCCGCCGAGGTTCGGGTGGCGGTAAAGCTATTGACGCCGATGTCGTAATCCGGGCGGGCAAAGGTGATAAAGCCGTCCAGAAACAGATCGTCCTGCAGCCGCGTGGCGAAATAGGCCCCCAGCGCGACCGAGGTCGCTTGGATCTGTTGCGTGGTGTTCTGAATATCCGTGCGGCCGTAGGCCAGCAAAGCGCCCACAATTAGATCGTCGCCGACTAGCCGGTCCGCGCCCAAGACGATATCTGCGGTATGGCCGTCATAGCCCCCTGAATAGCCGCGCCCCTCGGCCGAGATCCAGGCGTTCCATTCCGGCTGGCCCAACTGGCCTTCTGCACCGGGCAGGTTCTGGGTCGACAGAAAGATCGTGTTCCGGCTGGCAGAGTTGCCGCCGCCATTGTTCAGACGGTTCTGGGTGTTGTTGGAAACCCCAGTCCGTGTCGCGTTCGTCTGGCTGTTCGCACCAATATTGCTGCTTGTCGTGCCATCATTGCTGCCGGTTGTGCCAGCAGGAGCGGTGAAGACGGTACAAGTAACGATTGGCGATGTTCTTATGGCATTGATTGTGACAGAAGTTATGCCCGCTGGAACAGTATAGCTGGCTGGCAGGAGACTTATCGTCGTACCTGGCAGAGGTGCAAAAGTAGAATCGCCCAGGTTAGTGGAAGTGATCACATCGCCTTCTCCAACCGCAATAACCAAGGTTCCGTTGGATCCCACATTGAAATTCGTGGTCGCAGCACAGGTTAAGTTATTATGGGGAGCCCCGCCCGCCTGAGCCTGAGAAGTCGGCAGGACCGCAAATAAACTGCCGCAAATGGTTGCCGCCATTACGACGCGGGAAAAACTCTTGAAAAACATGTTCATCCTGTTCCTCTGTGGATAGTTGGTACTATCGCCAAAACCAGCTATTAGGCGCATCTGTGCCGTTTCTTTGGCCGTTCTGCAATTGGAAACGCAATTTCATGTCCCATCAGCCCCAAAATCCATCGCGCCGCGCCCTATTGGCAACTGGCGCCGCCTCGGCCTTGGTTGGTGCCACAGGCATCGCGCAAGGCGCGGGCACAGGGGTGGATTGGCAGGATCTTTCGCCCCCGCGCAGGCCTTAACAGCAGTGCCAGCGCGGGGATTGTTTAGGGGAGCTCGGCTTAGAAGTTGAACTCGTATGTCGCACGCAGGCCAATATCTCGGACGTCGGATTGGACTTTGCCGGCGTCCAGATCCATGCTCAGATACCCAGCTCCGACCAGAGCGCTGAACCCGGCACCCAGGCGGGGGCTGGAGAAGTTCTCTGTGCCGCTGGTGGTGCTGGTGCGCGATCCGTAATCGGCGGCCAAGCTGATATAAGGCAAAACGCCATTGGCCAGGGGGGCAAGCGGTTCGACCTTGGCCCCAAGGGATGCGTTAAAGCTTGAGATGTCGTTGGCCGCGACGGCCCCGTAGGCGGGCTGTGCTTCGCGGTAGCCGTTCAGCTTGGCAAACGGGGTGACAGACAGCTGACTGGTCGCGTAATTGCCCGAGAGCGACAAGGCCGCCGAGGTTCGGGTGGCGGTAAAGCTGTTGGTGCCGATGTCGTAATCCGGGCGGGCAAAGGTGATAAAGCCGTCCAGAAACAGATCGTCCTGCAGCCGCGTGGCGAAATAAGCCCCCAGCGCGACCGAGGTCGCTTGGATCTGTTGCGTGGTGTTCTGAATATCGGTGCGGCCGTAGGCCAGCAAAGCGCCCACAATCAGATCGTCGCCGACCAGGCGGTCCGCGCCCAAGACGATATCTGCGGTATGGCCGTCATAGCCCCCTGAATAGCCGCGCCCCTCGGCCGAGATCCAGGCGTTCCATTCCGGCTGGCCCAACTGGCCTTCTGCACCGGGCAGGTTCT
>SPJP01000081.1 GCA_006844665.1 Paracoccaceae bacterium | reverse complement strand
GGGTCATCACTGATGCGCCACATGCCATAGACAATCCGGCTAAGGCTAAGGGTTTCGTTCAGCTGTACACGTTCCATAGGGTTCGACATTTAACGACGTTCTCCAACACCCAAAGGCGTTGCTGGGGTCTCGGCTGGGACGCGGCCATAGGCTTCGGGCAGCGAGACTGTTTTCAATTGCGGCAACACGCGGCTGCCAAAGCTAATGCATTCGTCGATATGAGGATAACCAGAGAAGATGAAGGCCCGGATGCCCATCTTTTGATACTCTTCTATCTTGGACAGAACCTGATCGGTCGAGCCGACCAGAGCGGCACCACATCCAGAGCGGGCGCGGCCAACGCCTGTCCACATATTGGGTTCGACATAGCCGAATTTGTCGGCCAGCTCGCGGGCCTTGGTTTGGTGGGCCACGCCCAGGCTGACGCTGTCATGGGCCCGGTCACGGATCAATTGGCCGTATTCGTCGTCCAGCTTGGACACCAGATGTTCGGCGTATTCCTTGGCCTCGGCTTCGGTATCGCGGACGATCATGTGAACCCGTAGGCCGTAATCTAAAGTGCGGCCATATTCCGTGGCCTTGGCGGCCACGGTTTTCATCCGCTCGGCGATCATGTCCTTGGGCTCTGGCCACATCAGATAGACATCGCAATGCTGGGCGCACAGATCGACGGCGGCGGGGGAATAGCCGCCGAAATACAGCAATGGGCCACCGGTCTGATACGGGCGCGCCGGATCTGTGGAAATTTCTTTGAAATTATATGCTTCGCCTTCGTAGTTAATCTCGTCTTGGGTCCAGGCTTGCTTTAGTATTTCCACGACCTCTTTGGACCGTCTGTACCGAAAGCTGCTATCTGCGACCTCGCCCGGGAAGTCCGAACTGATGACATTCAGCGTCAGGCGGCCTTTCAGCATGTGGTCCAGGGTGGCGACGGTGCGGGCCAGCATTATGGGCTGCATTTCCCCGCAACGGATCGCGGCCAGCATGTTGATCTTGCTGGTTAACGGCGCGCATCCCGCGACAAAGCTTAGGGTGTCTTGGCCGACCTGGTAGCTGGACGGGGCCAGAATGTTGCGGAACCCTTGCTTCTCAGCCTCTAGCAGGATGTCCCGGCAATGCTCCCAGCTAGACCGGAGCGTCCCGTTTGGAACGCCAAGAAATTCGTAGTCGTCCGAGCATAGCGCGGAAAACCAAGATACCTCTGCCCCGTCTAGATCAGCGGATGTTACCGGCACCAGTGTCACCCAAAGTCCCCCTAAATAGTCTTGAACGCGGCTTGGCGTTCTTGTCGGTTTCCACTTGCATAGCAGGGAAAACATATTGCATCAATCGTGTATCAATTTGTCAAAAAGGTCTGAAACGGGACGGATGCCAGATATCACTTCGCTTCCTATTTATCAGCAAGTCAGCGAAAGACTGGCCCGTGAAATCCTTGCTGGTCGCTTAACCAAAGGGACGAAATTGCCCCCCGAACGGGAAATGGCAGCCGCCCGAGGGATTGCGGTGGGCACCTTGCGCAAAGCCCTGAATCAGTTGGTTCAGCAAGGCATGTTGGTTCGGGTGCACGGGGCCGGAAATTACATTAAAAAGCCAGAGCAAGCGACTAATATTTATGCATATTTCAGGTTGGAGCGTTGCGAAGGCGGTGGCTTGCCAACGGCAGAATTTCTGGATGTTCAGCGTATGCAGAAACCAGCTGATCTGCCGAAATTTGGGACCTCAGACGAAGGTCATCGCATTCGCAGGTTCCGAAAGCTGGATGACGTGCCCGCCGCGTTAGAAGAAATCTGGCTGGACGGCGATGTGGTGGATCACATCCCCCCCGAGGATTTGTCAGAGTCGCTGTATCTCTATTACCGGACGCGGCTGAATTTTGTGATCAGGCGATTCGAAGACCGGGTTTCTGTCGGACCGAAACCGGATTGGGGGCAGGATCTGTTGGATCTGCCGAACCCGACCGGCTTTATCGAACGTTACAGTTGGGCGCATGACGATGCCGCCGTGGAATTTTCGCGCACATGGTACCACCCCGAACGGGTCGTCTATGTCGCGCGAGCTTAGGGCTTGGAGGGCCGGATATGACGCTTAGATATGGTGTGATCGGTGCAGGAATGATGGGCCAAGAGCATATCCGCAACCTTGCATTGGTAGAAGACACACAAGTGGTTGCCTTGTTTGAACCCGATACCGGAATGGCGGCACAGGCGCTGGAATTGGCGCCGGGGGCCACGGTGGTGCAGGATCTGGACTCGTTTCTAGCGATTGAAGGGATCGACGCGATTGTCGTCGCCAGCCCCAACCATCTGCATATCGGTCAGCTGGAGCGGATTGCTGTGAATAAATCCGTGCCAGTGCTGGCGGAAAAGCCGATTTGCACAGCGCCCGGCGATATCGACCGGGTCAAAGCCTTGGCGGCGTCTGTGTCCGCCCCGGTCTGGGTCGCGATGGAATATCGCTACATGCCCCCAGTGGCCGCCTTGTTGGACCAAGCTCAATCGGTCACCGGCGGCGTCAAAATGCTGTCGATCCGCGAACACCGATTCCCGTTCCTGTCCAAAGTCGGCGACTGGAACCGTTTCAATGATCAGACCGGCGGCACTTTGGTGGAAAAATGCTGCCATTTCTTTGATCTGATGCGTCTGGTTTTGAAAGACGACCCGGTGCGGGTGATGGCCAGCGCGGGCCAGTCGGTGAACCATAAGGACGAGGTCTATAATGGCCGCTCCTCTGACATCTGGGACAATGGCTATGTGATCGTCGATTTCGCCGGTGGCGCGCGGGCGATGCTAGAGCTGTGCATGTTCGCCGAAGGATCACGCTATCAGGAAGAAATCAGCGCGGTGGGCCCCGAAGCCAAGATCGAAGCGCTTGTGCCGGGCCCCGGGCGGTTCTGGAACCCAAAGGCGGGCCCGGCGCCTGTGCCGCAGCTTGTTGTCAGCCCGCGGGACGGGTCCGGCGTGCAGGCGCAAGACATCCCCGTTGATCCAGCGCTGTTGGCAGCAGGGGATCACAACGGATCTACGTTCTATCAACACCAAAAATTTGCCGAAATGGCCCGAGGCAACTCGGTGCCCGAGGTAACTTTGATGGATGGCGCTTGGGCCGTGGCGATGGGGCTGGCGGCCCAAATCTCGGCATCCGAGGGTCGCGCGGTCGACATGTCCGAGCTGATTTAACCAAATCCAGTTGGCCTAAAAGACGTCGTAAAAGATGTAGTAAAATCAGGGCGCGGCAATCTGCCAGCACTCTGCTTTTGCTTTTCCATGCTGCATTCGCAAAACTGTTACATGGCTCTGGCACGGAGCCATTTTTAGACAGGAGAGTTCGATGCCAGCAGACACCCCCCAAAACCTAGGTCCGAAAATTGCGCTGAACGGCTATGGCCGGATTGGCAAGCTTGCGATGCGGGCGATGATGGATCAGGGGGTGCCGGGCCAGATCGTTTTGCTGAACGATCATAAGGGCACACCGGAACAGCACGCTTTGCTGACCGAGTTTGATACCGTTCATGGCCGCTGGCAAGGTGACGTGTCTTATGACGACGATAGCCTGATCATCAACGGCCACCACATGAAGGTGACCAGCGCCAACCGGATCGAGGATCTACCCCTGGCCGAAATGGGCATTGATCTGGTTCTGGATTGCACCGGGGTGTTCAAGACCGAAGCCAAGATCGCACCTTACTATGCGGCTGGCGTCAAAAAGGTTGTCGTCAGCGCACCTGTGAAAGACGGCAACGCGCTGAACATCGTCTACGGGATCAATGACGATCTATATGATCCGGCGGTCCATAACACGGTGACGGCAGCCAGCTGCACAACCAACTGCCTGGCCCCTGTTGTCAAAGTCATACACGAAGGTTTGGGCATCAAGCACGGGTCGATGACCACGATCCACGATGTCACCAACACCCAAACCATGGTCGACCGTCCTGCCAAAGATATGCGCCGGGCCCGATCTGCACTGAACTCGCTTATCCCAACCTCGACCGGGTCGGCGACTGCGATCACTTTGATCTACCCCGAACTGAAGGGCCGGTTGAACGGCCACGCGGTGCGGGTGCCCTTGCTGAACGGGTCCCTGACCGATTGCGTGTTCGAAGTGTCCCGCGAAACCACGGTAGAAGAGGTCAACGCCCTGTTCCAAGCCGCAGCCGAAGGGCCATTGGCGGGTATTCTGGGCTATGAAACCCGGCCCTTGGTCAGCGCGGACTATACCAATGACCCGCGATCCGGCATCATTGATGCGCCCTCGACCATGGTGGTCAATGGAACTCAGGTCAAAATCTATGCCTGGTATGATAACGAATGGGGCTATTCCTGCCGCTACGCCGATATCGCCCGCATGGTCGGAGCATCGATGTGACCCAAGCCCCAAAGGCCGCGCGCGCCGACGGAATTGCCGCCTATATCGCGGTAACGGCGGCCTATTGGGCCTTTATGCTGACCGATGGCGCCCTGCGCATGTTGGTGCTGCTGCATTTCCACGGGCTGGGGTTTTCCCCGGTCCAGCTGGCCTATCTGTTTGTACTGTATGAAATCGCGGGCGTCGTCACCAACCTGTCTGCGGGATGGATAGCTGCACGCTTTGGCTTGTCGTCGACGTTATACGCGGGGCTGGTGATCCAGATCCTGGCGATTGGCGCACTGACCTTGCTGGACCCGGGCTGGACGCTTTGGGCATCAGTCTTTTTCGTGATGGCGGTGCAGGGGGCATCTGGGGTCGCTAAAGACCTATCGAAGATGAGCTCTAAATCTGCGGTCAAATTGCTGGCCCCAGATCAGGATGGCGGTTTGTTCCGCTGGGTGGCTCTGCTGACCGGATCGAAAAACGCGGTCAAAGGCTTGGGCTTCTTTCTGGGCGCTGCGGCTTTGGGCGTGATCGGCTTTGTGCCTGCGCTATATGCCATGGGGGTTATGCTGGCGGTGATCCTGGTGGCAATCGCAATCTTTATGCCAGCGGGCCTGCCCAAGGGCATGAAGGGCGCCAAGATCAGCCAGGTTCTGTCCAGCGATCCAAAGGTAAACACCCTTAGCCTGGCGCGGTTCTTCTTGTTCGGCGCGCGGGACGTGTGGTTCGTGGTTGGTATCCCGGTCTATTTCTACGCCGTTCTGTCTGACGGGACCGAGGCTGGAAACCGCACCGCCTTTTTCATCATCGGCAGCTTCATGGCGCTGTGGATCATCTTCTATGGCGCGGTCCAAGCTTCTGCCCCCAAGATCCTGCGGGCGCAATCCGCCTCTAGCCCCGATATGTCTTTGGCGGCCAGCCGTTGGGCGTTGGGGCTGAGCGTGATCCCCTTGCTGCTGGCTGTCTTGGTGTTCATGGTGCCGACCAGTACAGCGCTGACAGTAATCGTGGCCCTTGGGCTGTTGGTCTTTGGCGCGGTGTTT
>SPJP01000079.1 GCA_006844665.1 Paracoccaceae bacterium | reverse complement strand
AGCATTGACCGTAAAACAGGTCGTGCCACATTCACGCGCGTTCGGACGGTTGTCGAAGATGACGAGCTTGAGAACTATCAGGCCGAATTCACTGTCGAGCAAGCCAAGCAGTATATGGCGGACCCGGAAGTCGGCCAAACCTTCGTAGAAGAAGTGCCGCCGGTTGAGATGGGCCGGATTGCTGCGCAAAGTGCCAAGCAGGTTATTCTGCAAAAAGTGCGCGAAGCTGAACGTGACCGTCAGTACGAAGAATTCCGCGACCGCGCTGGCACGATCATCAATGGTTTGGTCAAACGAGAAGAGTACGGCAACGTTATCGTCGATGTGGGCGCTGGCGAAGGTGTTTTGCGTCGCAATGAAAAGATCGGTCGCGAAAGCTACCGCCCGAACGACCGTATCCGTTGCTATATTAAGGACGTCCGCCGCGAACAGCGTGGCCCGCAGATTTTCTTGTCTCGGACCGATCCGCAATTCATGGCGGAACTGTTCAAGATGGAAGTGCCCGAGATCTACGACAACATCATTGAAATCAAAGCCGTTGCCCGGGATCCGGGTTCGCGCGCCAAGATTGCAGTGATTTCCTATGACAACTCGATCGACCCCGTCGGCGCCTGCGTTGGTATGCGCGGCAGCCGTGTGCAGGCCGTAGTGAACGAGCTGCAAGGCGAAAAGATCGACATCATTCCGTGGAACGAAGATCAGCCTACCTTCTTAGTGAACGCGCTTCAGCCTGCGGAGGTCACGAAAGTGGTTCTGGACGAAGACGCAGAGCGGATCGAGGTTGTCGTTCCCGACGAACAGCTGAGCCTTGCGATTGGTCGCCGGGGTCAGAACGTACGATTGGCGTCACAGCTAACCGCGCTGGACATCGACATCGTGACCGAATCTGAGGAATCAGAGCGCCGCCAGAAGGAATTCGCGGAACGCACCCAAGTGTTCATGGATACTTTGGACGTGGACGAGATGATCGCCCAGCTTCTTGTGTCCGAAGGCTTTACCAATCTGGAAGAAGTCGCCTACGTCGAAGCGGACGAGCTTTTGTCCATTGATGGTTTTGATGAAGGTACCGCCGAAGAATTGCAGGCACGTGCCCGTGAGCATCTGGAAAAACTGAACGCTGATGCCTTGGCCGCCGCGAAAGAAAATGGCCTGGAAGAGCGTCTGGAAAACTTTAGCGGGCTTACCCCCCAGATGTTGAAAGCCCTGACCGAAGACGGTGTGAAAACGCTAGAAGATTTCGCGACCTGCGCGGATTGGGAACTGGCTGGTGGCTGGACGACGGTTAACGGCGAACGCGTTAAAGACGAAGGTGTATTGGAGCCCTTCGACGTTTCTTTGGAAGAAGCGCAGATTTTGGTAATGACAGCCCGCGTTCAGCTGGGTTGGGTTGACCCGGACGAGCTGGAAGCTGAGGCTGAAGCAGAAGCGCTTGCCGCGGCAGAAGCCGCAACGGCCGACGAAGATAAGGAGGCCGAGGCCTGATTTCAGGCCTCGGAGCTTGCCCCTGACGCGTGGCGGACAGGATAAAGACCACTCTAACGGTCCAACGCGGCGCTGCATCGCAACAGGACAGGTCTGTCCAAAAGCCGACCTTGTAAGGTTCGTTGCGGGTCCCGATATGCAGATCGTGCCAGATATTCTGGGGCGTCTTCCGGGGCGCGGAATTTGGTTGCAAGCCAACCGTGCCGCGATGGAAACGGCGATCAAGAAACGTCTGTTCTCGCGCGGCGCTAAAGCACAGGTTCAAGTGGCGGAAGATCTGCTAGAACAGGTTGAACGACTCATGCTTGGCCGGGTTACGTCCTTGCTAGCACTTGCGCGCAAAGCAGGCGAAGCAATCGCGGGATATGAGAAAGTCAAAGGTGCATTGATGACCGAAGCCGCTTCGGTTTTGCTTCAGGCATCTGATGGCTCGGAACGAGGAAAATCAAAACTTCGCCCCCCCGAGGGAGAACACAGTTTCATAGGGTGTTTGACCGCAAATGAATTGGGTTTGGCATTTGGGCGTGATCATGTGATACATGCCGCCTTAACGGCTGGCGGACTCACGACACGTATTGTAGAGGATGCCGCGCGGCTTAATGGCCTGCGCGACGGAAAACCGGCGGAAATGACTGCCGAGAAGGATCTAAGGAACGCATGAGCGATACAGACGGTAAAAAAACTCTTGGATTGCGTGGCGGTCCCCGTACTGGCCAGGTGAAGCAAAGCTTTAGCCACGGGCGGACAAAGAGCGTCGTCGTAGAAACGAAACGCAAGCGCGTTATCGTTCCCAAACCAGGTGCGGGCGGATCGTCCCGGAATGATCCTTCCAAGCCAGGCGGCGCAACCGACGCTGAAATGGAACGCCGCCTTCGCGCGCTTCAGGCTGCGAAGGCCCGTGAAGGGCAAGATCAGGAAGAGCGCGCCAAGCAAGAGCGCGAGCGGGAAGAAGAACGCGCCCGCCGCCGCGCCGAAATCGACGCCAAAGAACGCGAAGAGCGGGAACGCGAAGAGCGTGCCAAAGCCCGCGCCGAAGAAGAAGCCCGTGCGAAGGCCGCCGCAGAAGCCGCAAAGCGCGAAGCTGCAAAACCAGCACCAGCAGCCGCTGCCCCTGAAACCACTGCCCCTGCGTCTGCCCCGCGCCCAAGGCCTACAGGCGGTGCACCTGCACCAGCTGGCCCGCGCAAAGCGGATCGCGAGCGTGAAGAACGTGGCAAAGGCAAAGGCAAAGGGGGCGATGATCGTCGCCGCTCTGGCAAGCTGACGCTGACCGAAGCCTTGGGTGGCGGCGGACGCCAACGCTCGATGGCGGCTATGAAGCGTAAGCAAGAGCGCGCGCGCCAGAAAGCCATGGGCAACGAGCAGCGCGAAAAGATCGTGCGCGACGTGCAGTTGCCTGAAAACATCGTTGTGTCTGAGCTTGCCAACCGGATGGCCGAACGTGTTGCCGACGTTGTGAAAGCGTTGATGACCAACGGCGTGATGGCGACCCAGAACCAGGTTATTGACGCCGACACCGCCGAACTGATCATCGAGGAATTCGGCCACAAGGTCGTCCGTGTTTCCGATTCTGATGTGGAACAGGTGATCGAGGCTGTTGAAGACGCGGAAGAAGATCTGGTTTCTCGTCCTCCTGTCATTACTGTGATGGGCCATGTTGACCACGGCAAAACGTCGCTTCTGGACGCGATCCGGAACGCGCGGGTTGTGGCTGGCGAAGCCGGTGGCATTACCCAGCATATCGGCGCCTATCAGGTGAAAACAGCAGACGGCCAAGTGCTGTCGTTTCTTGATACCCCCGGCCACGCGGCGTTTACGTCGATGCGGTCACGTGGTGCTCAGGTAACGGACATTGTTGTTCTGGTGGTTGCGGCAGATGACGCAGTGATGCCGCAGACGGTCGAGGCGATTAACCACGCCAAAGCCGCAAATGTGCCGATGATCGTTGCAATCAACAAAATCGACCGCCCGGGTGCTGACCCAATGAAAGTGCGGACCGATCTTCTGCAGCACGAAGTCGTTGTCGAAGCCATGTCCGGGGACGTCCAAGACGTCGAAGTTTCCGCGATTACAGGCCAAGGCTTGGACAAACTGCTGGAAGCGATTGGTTTGCAGGCCGAGATTTTGGAACTAAAAGCCAACCCGAAACGGTCGGCGAGCGGTGCTGTGATCGAAGCTCAGCTTGACGTAGGGCGTGGTCCTGTCGCGACTGTTCTGGTTCAGAACGGGACGTTGCGCCAAGGTGATATCTTTGTTGTGGGCGAGCAGTGGGGCAAAGTCCGCGCGCTGGTTAACGATCAAGGGAGCCGCGTGAAAGAAGCGGGCCCATCGGTTCCGGTTGAAGTTTTGGGTCTGAACGGTACGCCAGAAGCGGGCGACGTTCTGAACGTTGTTGATACTGAAGCTCAGGCCCGTGAAATTGCAGAATACCGCGAGAAAGCAGCGAAAGAAAAACGCGCTGCTGCCGGTGCTGCGACGACGCTCGAGCAGTTGATGGCGCGTGCAAAAGAGAACGAGAGCCTGACGGAAATGCCGATCGTTATGAAGGCAGACGTTCAGGGTTCAGCCGAAGCGATCGTTCAGGCGATGGAAAAAATCGGCAACGACGAAGTTCGGGTTCGGGTTCTACACTCCGGTGTTGGCGCGATCACAGAAAGCGACATCGGCCTTGCGGAAGCGTCCGGTGCGCCGGTCTTTGGCTTTAACGTTAGGGCAAACGCCCCGGCGCGAGCTGCGGCCAGCCAGAAAGGCGTCGAGATCCGCTACTATTCGGTCATCTATGACCTGGTGGATGACGTAAAACAGGCCGCTTCGGGTCTGCTGAGCGCGGAAATTCGCGAAAACTTCATCGGCTACGCATCGATCAAAGAGGTCTTCAAAGTGTCTGGCATCGGCAAAGTTGCGGGTTGCTTGGTTACCGATGGTGTTGCACGCCGTTCGGCAGGTGTGCGCTTGCTGCGGGACAACGTTGTGATCCATGAAGGCACGCTTAAAACGCTCAAGCGCTTTAAGGACGAAGTCAAAGAGGTTCAGTCAGGTCAGGAATGCGGCATGGCGTTTGAGAACTACGAAGACATCCGTCCTGATGATGTTATCGAGATCTTCGAGCGTGAGGAAGTTGAACGCAGCCTCGCATAGAGGCTGCGACTTTCCACTCGGCAATCGTATGTTAGACATAGAAAAGGCGCTTCAAACGAAGCGCCTTTTCTATGAAATTTGTTTTAGTACTTAGGCAGCGACAGGCATGCCTTCGAACACGCGGTTGCCCACGCGGACCTGGATCTTTCCGTCTTTGAGAGCTTTAACGAACATGCCCTGAACAGACATGTAGCGCCCTACTGAAATTGTTCTGACCATTTTCAAATTCTCCTCACGTACTCGCTTCCAAACGTTAATTCGTCTGTGACATAGGCGTGCGTCAACTTGCACAGCAAAACGCTAAAAATTCGCAGCATTTGCTAAAAAAGTTATCTCCAAAAAAACATTTCTTGCAGAAAGATCACACCCAGTCGCGTAAAATGGGTATCAGCGGCACATCAGCTTCCGGCATTGGGTAACTGCGAAGGTCCTTGGCGCGCACCCATGCCAGTTTCTGGCCTTCCCGAGGAATGGGCGTGCCATTCCATTTCCGGCAAACAAATAGCGGCATCAGCAAGTGAAAGCCATCATAGCTGTGGCTTGCAAATGTCAGGGGCGCCAAGCAGCTGGCCCATGTATCTATTCCCAGCTCTTCCTGCAGCTCTCGGATCAGGGCAGCTTCGGGTGTTTCGCCGGATTCGATCTTACCGCCAGGAAACTCCCAAAGGCCGGCCATGGACTTTCCTTCGGGACGTTGGGCCAAAAGAATCCGGCCGTCTGGATCGATCAGGGCCACTGCGGACACAAGAACTGTCTTCATGACCTGTAGTCAGCGTTGATGGTGATGTAGCCGTGGGTCAAATCACAGGTCCAAACAGTGGCCATCCCGT
>SPJP01000184.1 GCA_006844665.1 Paracoccaceae bacterium | reverse complement strand
TTTTCCGTTCAAACAGTGCCGCCGACACGGCCAATGGCCAGCCCATGCCAGGGTTAACACCGTGGTATATTCCCGAAAAAATGACGGCCCACCAAAGGGCCGTCAATGTCATGTCTTCCATCAATTAGACCGACGGATAGCAGAAGCTGTCAGTGGAACAATCGCCGCCTTCCAGACGGATCTGATGGGACCGCATGTTCTCGGGGAAATTGATGTAGAAGTCAGGGTCGAGGGCAAAGCTGCCATCGTCGCCGACCCGCGCCATCACCATCTGCCCGCCTTCCTGATGCGGATAGAACTGGTTGTCCCAAGAGGAGTACAGCGAGTTTGTCCAATAGACACGCTTCCCGTCGCGGCTGATCTCGACCATTTGTGGGCCGTAGATGAAGTCTTTGCCGTTGGGATGCTTATGCTCGGTGGCGATGCCGCCCAGCTCTACCTTGCCGTTCAGCACTGGGTTCATTGGATCAGACACGTCGTATTGATGCATCTCTCCTAGGCCCCAGCAGGCGACGTAAAGGTATTTGTCATCAAGGCTCAGGTCGATATCAGTCACCAATGGGGGAACAGCGCCAAATCCCTTTAGCAAGTCCGGTAGGTTTTCTGGATCTTCGGGACGTGGATCAATGGTAATCGTTTTCTTGGATTGCCAGACACCATCTTCATCGCGCCACCAAGTAAAGATCGCGCCCTGCAGATTTGTAGTGTCCACAACAACCCCACAGAAACCGTAGGATTTGGTTGGATCATGGGCTGGGCGGATTTCCAGAGCCATCTGATAGTTTTCACCAAAGTCCATGGTCTGGATATTTTTGCGTGCACGCAAATCCCAGAAATGGATCGAGTGGCCGTATTTGTTGGACAACAGATCCTCTGGCACGACGCCATTTTCAAATTGTGGCGGCAGGCCCCATTCGGAACTGACCATGTAATCCTGTGGAAGATTCCACCAGAAATCATAGTGCTTGTCCTGTTTGCCGCGGTCCATTTCGTAGCGGCCGATGATCTCGAAGGTCTCGCAATCCATGATGAAGATCCCAGGAGGGCCATCTGTCCCATCCTCGCCGCCACCGCCGAGCGTAGACACATAGATGCCTTCCGGTCCGCAATGGATCGTATGTGGGCGCGAATAGCCCGTCTTTGCGAACAGCTCCTCTGGTTCGATAATTTTGTGGATCTTGGCTTTTAGCGGCTCTTTCACATCAAATATGAAGATACGGCTTGAACGGATGCCGGGCACGATCAGGTAGCGGCGTTCCAGAAACGCGTGGCCTGACAAAGGCGACAATGATGACGAGCATGCGTTCCAACCAAAGTGGTGGAATTCGTCGCCGGTGGTTTCGGTCATTACAGTATGAACGATCTCGCCATAGGTTTTGGAACCTTCGCGCAAATCGATAACGGCAATACCGTCATGCTGGTCAGCATCTTTGCCCAGCATCACAGTGAACGCAAAGTTTTCAGGCGGCGCATCCATAGCAAGCTTGGGCGACGCGTGAAACGTTGGATCCGGTTTCATCGGTTTATTCATTGGTCTTCCTCCCTAGTTATTTCCCCACCTCCACGGGGCTCGAAACAAGCGTAGCTTCGGTCTTGTTATACCTCCGCCACGTTGCATAGCTGTATGGCGCCACTTATTTTCGTGGCGAGCTGTATAAGCTCACGGCCAATATTGTGTCTGTATTCGGTGCCGAACCGTCGGACCGGACCAACAGCACCAACGCTGAAAGTGGCCCCGATATTTCCTATGGTGATGGGCGCTGCGACGCTTGAAATGCCGGCATCAATTTCTTGATCGCAATCAGCAAAGCCTTGCTTCCGAATTACATCAAATTCGGCCAGCAGATCGCTTTGGGTTGTTTTTGTGTGATCTGTAAACGCCTGAAGACTGCCCTTCACAATGGTGTCTTGGAATTCCGGGTCGGTAAAGGCTGCAATCGCTTTCGAGCACGAGCAGGCATGCATCGGACGTTCGCCGATACCGGGGTGAATGAACGCGCGGGCCGGGTCCTCTGGGGTTTCGACATGAATAATTTCGACTTTGCTGTCGCGAAACCGGGCAAGAAACACGGTCTCATTAAACATCGACGCAGCCCGTTTCAGCAACGGGGCTGCCACGCGGCGAACATCCACATCTGATTTTCCAAGAAGCGCAATACGGATCAATCGTTCACCGATCACGTAACGACCGTCACTGCCTGGGTCCTCGATCAATCCTTGCTCGTGTAGGGTTTGTACCAATCTGTAACAGGTTGGCTTTGGCAATCCGCTGGCGGCCTGCACTTCGGTCGCGCTGACCGGACGGCCAATAACAGCGAATATTTCAAGCAGGGATATCAGCCGTTCGAGATGCATTCAGAATTTGTACTCTTGAAAACTGAGATAAGTTCTCGGAAGATGAGATTGAATCAGTCGAAAGATCAAGATTTTTTTTGGGGAGGAAAAATGAGAACACGTGCAGCAGTCGCTCTGGAGGCCGGGAAACCTCTGGAAATTATGGAAGTCAATCTAGAAGGGCCTCGCGCTGGCGAGGTCTTGGTCGAGATTAAGGCAACCGGCCTTTGCCATACGGATGAATTCACCCGGTCCGGAGACGACCCAGAAGGGATTTTCCCCGCGATTCTGGGCCACGAGGGTGCAGGCGTTGTGATCGAGGTTGGCGAAGGCGTGACATCGCTGGAAGTCGGCGATCACGTGATCCCGCTTTACACGGCGGAATGCCGAGAGTGCGAATATTGCCTCAACCCCAAAACAAACCTGTGCCAAGCGATCCGCAGCACCCAAGGTCAAGGCCTGCTGCCAGACGGATCTACCCGTTTCTCTATGCTCGATGGCACGCCGATCCACCACTACATGGGCTGTTCCACTTTCGCGAACCACACTGTGGTCCCAGAAATCGCGCTGGCCAAAGTCCGCAAAGACGCGCCGTTTGACAAGATTTGCTATATCGGCTGCGGTGTAACCACGGGCATTGGGGCGGTTATCAACACAGCCAAAGTGGAAATCGGCAGCCGGGGCGTCGTATTCGGTCTTGGCGGTATCGGCTTGAATGTCATTCAGGGACTGCGTCTTGCAGGTGCGGATCAAATCGTTGGCGTTGACCTTAATGACGGCAAAGCCGAAATGGCTAAAAAGTTCGGCATGACCGACTTTGTGAACCCGTCCAAAGTTGACGGCGATCTGGTGGCCCATCTGGTAGAGCTTACCGGTGGCGGCGCGGATTACACATTCGATGCGACCGGCAACGTGAACGTCATGCGCACAGCACTTGAATGCGCACACAAGGGATGGGGTGAAAGCATCATTATTGGCGTGGCCCCGGCTGGCGCCGAGATTTCCACCCGCCCATTCCAATTGGTAACCGGTCGTAGCTGGCGCGGAACAGCCTTTGGCGGCGCGTCCGGCCGGACAGACGTGCCAAAAATCGTTGATTGGTACATGGACGGCAAGATCGAGATCGACCCAATGATCACTCACAAGCTAAAGCTAGAAGACATCAACCACGGGTTCGATCTGATGCACGAAGGCAAGTCGATACGCGCGGTGGTGGAGTTCTGATCCATGCGACAGACCATCCCGCAGGTGCACACCTATTTCGATGAATCCACGAATGCGGCTTGCCATATCGTCAAGGATCCTGCCTCCGATGCCGTGGCGATTATTGATTCCATTCTGGATTTCGATGCCGCTGCTGGCCGCACCCATACCACCCACGCGGACATGTTGATTGAAGAAATCACGCGCAACGGCTGGCAGGTGACGTGGATACTCGAAACTCATGTCCACGCGGATCACTTATCCGCAGCGCCCTACCTGGCACAAAAACTAGGAGGCAGAATCGCCATCGGTGCCAATATAACAGCGGTGCAAAAGGTCTTTGGCAAGATCTTCAACGCAGGAACCGAGTTCGAGATGGATGGCAGCCAGTTCGACCGGTTATTTGCGGACGGGGATGTCTTTGCCATTGGGAATTTGGATGTTGTGGTAATGCACACCCCGGGCCACACGCCCGCCTGCGTTACCTATGTGATCGGCGATGCGGCCTTCATCGGCGATACGTTGTTTATGCCCGACTTCGGCACCGCCAGGGCCGATTTCCCCGGCGGATCTGCAACCGACCTCTATACTTCAATCCAGAGGATCTTAGGCTTGCCTGACAACACACGCTTATTCTTGTGCCATGACTACAAGACCAAAACCCGAGACACGTTCTGCTGGCAGACTACAGTGGCCGAACAAAAGCGCGAAAACGTGCATGTCGGCGGGGGGAAAACGCAAGACGAGTTCGTGAATTTCCGCACAACAAGAGACATGCAGCTGGCCATGCCAAAGCTGATTATTCCTTCAATTCAAGTGAATATGAATGGGGGCAAGATGCCAGAACCAGACGCAAACGGGGATGTCTATCTAAAAGTGCCAATCAACAAATTGTAAGGCGCTTAATCCGGGGTTGGGAGGCCCGCTTTAACATGTCAGATCATCAAATTCTTATTGTGGGCGGAGGCGCCGCCGGTATCGCAACCGCAGCCAGCCTGCACAAACGCAATCCGTCACTTCAAATCGCGATCGTTGAACCGTCTGCCACCCATTACTATCAGCCTGGCTGGACGATGGTTGGCGGCGGGATCTTCAAAAAAGAACAAACCGCAAAATCCACAGCAAGCGTCATGCCAGCCTATGTCACCCATATCAAAGGGTCCGTAGCAACCTTCCAGCCAGAGGCCAGCTCTGTCACGCTCGAAGACGGCAGCGTCCTTGCATATGACTATCTGGTCGTGGCCGCCGGTCTTAAACTCGACTGGGCAGCGATCGAAGGGCTAGAGGACGCGCTAGGCAAAAATGGCGTTACCTCCAATTACCGTTACGATTTGGCACCCTACACTTGGGAGCTGGTTCAAAAGATGCGCGGGAAAGAGGCGATTTTCACCCAGCCGCCAATGCCAATCAAATGTGCCGGCGCGCCCCAAAAGGCGATGTATTTGTCATGCAGCGCATGGAAATCCAGCGGCAAGCTGGACGGCATCAATGTATCGTTCTGCAACGCCGGACCCGTTCTGTTTGGCTGCGCAGACTACGTGCCGCCCTTGATGGAATATGTCGACAGCTACGGCATCAACCTCGACTTCGGCCACAGCTTGGTAAAGGTCGACGGTCCCAATCAAACCGCCACGTTCAAGGTGACCAAAGAAGGCCAGGAGCCGGAAATGGTCGAACGGAAATTCGACATGCTCCATGTCTGCCCACCCCAATGCGCGCCGGACTTTATCAAAGCCAGCCCCTTAGCAAACGAAGCTGGCTGGATGGCCGTCGATCAAGGCACTCTGCAAAGCACCGTGGCGGCCAATGTCTTTGGCCTGGGCGATGTGACATCGACCCCGAATGCAAAAACCGCAGCCGCTGCCCGCAAACAAGCCCCCATTGTGGCCGAAAACCTGATTGCCCAGATGAATGGCGCAACCCTGCCGCAAACCTACGACGGCTATGGGTCCTGCCCCCTGACCGTCGAAC
>SPJP01000074.1 GCA_006844665.1 Paracoccaceae bacterium | reverse complement strand
TGTTGATATAGGCAGTGAAGTCGCCCAGATCCTGAGCAGCCTCGACCAGGCGCACATGGTCTGCCTGATTGCGCACGTCGATTTCAACAAAGCGCACATCAGGGCCCAGGCTATCCAGGTCCAGTTTCTGCCGGGCGCCAACCGCGACCTTATAGCCTGCGGCCAGGAACCCTTCGGTCAAGGCCCGCCCAATGCCGCGATTGCCGCCTGTGATTGCCACGCTTTTTGTCATGTCCCGCCCTTTCGCAAATCTTAGGGGGACATGACACGGCTGGCACGGTCAGTTCAACTGCCCGGATTCAGAGATATCGTTGCGCCGGGCCAATCCCAGGGCCAGAAGAAAGAGCAGCAGATAGGTGTTGGCGGCGATTTCCAGGCTGAAATCCATGGTGGAATGGAGCGCCGCCACGACCAAGGCCGACAAGCCGATGACGGGAAAGACAAATTGCGTCGCCCGGCTGCGAATTAATCGAACCAGATTGCGCAGCACCAAAACACCGATCAAGACCGGGACAGAGCCAAAGAACAGGCCCATTTCCATCCAATTGGTCAGATAGGTCGAATGGCCCAGATCCCAACGGCGGCCACTTTGGACGCTTTGATCATGGATCTGCTGGAACGCGGGTTCAAACGCATCCAGACCAATGCCAAAGAACGGATGCTCGAACGTGGCCTTTATCATGCTGGCATATAAGGCAAAGCGGGTTTCCGCGTTCCGCTCGATAAATAGGGCGCGGTCCAGGACTTGCGCCTCGTAGACGAACAAGGCCAGCAGACCCCCTACAACGCCCAAGATCACCACAACCAAAAAGGCACGACCGATCGAATTGCCCTGTTTGCGGTGAAATCCCATGTAGCAGACCACAAGACCAACAACGCTGGCCATCAGCCCCAGGCGCGATTGAGTGTACAGCAACGCCAGCCCGATGATCCCGATCGAGATGAATAGAAGCAGCTGGTTCATATCAGGGATCAGGCCGCGATGGCGCCCGTAAGGATCCCGGATCCGTTTTTGGTAGCTGCGGTTCAGGGTCAGACCCAGTCCCAAACACATCCCCATCCCAAGGAAGGTCGCCAAAGAGTTGCGGTTGATAAATGTCCCCGTTGCGGCACCCTGATATTGCTCTTTATCGCCCCAGAGGGCGAAGTCATCCAGCATCAGTAAAGACGCCAGCGCAAAGAGCGCATAGGCGCATATGGCGATGAACACGACCCAAGCCAACCGCTCGGCGCGGCGCTGTTGGCTGAGCACTTCAAGGCATAAGACGAAAAACGCAATATAGCCCAGGATGCGCAAAATCCCATAGGTTGTTCTATTTGGATCGACACTTAGGGTCGCACGGGTCAGCTCCACCCCTTGGGCAAGCACAGGGATATTGAACCAAGGCAGGATCTGTACCAGCCCGACAAAAGGGACCAGAAGGGCCAGGCCCCAGATCCATATGTGATCCATGCTGCGGGATTTGCGATTTGGATCAATGGACAGGGTCATGACCAGATAGATCGCGGCAATCAAACCGATCAGGGCCGTCCACAGCATCCAAAAAATCGGGCGGTTCGAGGCCACAGGCAAAGGCGACAGGCAGACAACCCCCATAAGAGCCCAGCCCAATACACTGTTCAATCGGGTGAAGGCGGAGGTATTCGCTGCGTTCAATTGCTGGCCCCCCCTTGGGCCTGAACAGTGCGGCGCATCAAAGACAGGAACGGACGTTGGATATCATTTGGTTGCAGTTCGGCGCGTTGAAGAATGATTTCCCGAAGCCCGGGATCCGAGACATAAAGCCGGGCCACACGAAGCCGGCCGGAATGGGCATCGAGCAGAATATCGATTTCGCCTTCGATCAGCGGAATAACCTCGGCCTCGTCCTTAAAACGCAGCAAATTGCTCAACCGCCGGCTTGCCAGCCATGTCAGCTTTGGGGCCGCCAATTGGGACGCTTTGATATCTGCGTAATAAAGCCCCGTGTCTTCGCCAGAGTTTTCCCGCGCCATAGCCCGAACGGCCAGGAACTGCGCATCCGCAGGGTTTCGGTTCAGCACGCCCTGGGCCATGTCCGCACAGGAGCCATAGCCCTGACTGCGCAAAGCGCCCGGGAACAAAGAAAACACATCCGTGTGCAGGGCGCTCAGGCAATACTGGGACATCTGCAACTGAGCCCACCCGGACCGAGCTATGGGCAGTTCGTCCTTGGTTGCGGCCTGGGCTTGCAGGCTGGTCAGCATACGGGTGAATTGAAACACGCGGTATTCCTGCACAAAAAGGATTGCGCTTAAAACCATCAGCACAGTGGCAATTGCCACCAAACCTAAACGTATGTTCATCGCCCTTTCCTTACGATTGTTCAAAATAATGCCCTAAATATATATTCAGAAAACAAACGGTGAAGAAACGTACAGAGCGCTTAAGAATACGCGCGACGTCATAGGATGCTAAGGGCCACGCCCCGATCCTAGCCCTTGGCCTGCATTGAAGCTATCTGAAATTCGCGCTAGGTCCGGGCCATACCCCTGCTCTGTGGACAAGGATCCAGCCATGAAAACGATCACCACCCGCGGCGTGACCTTCAGCAATGACGCCCCTTTGGTCGTAATCGCGGGGCCCTGCCAATTGGAAAGCTATGATCACGCGGCCATGATCGCTGAAACCATGGTGGATGCCTGTGCCAAGGCCGGGGCGGGCTATGTGTTCAAGGCCAGTTTCGACAAGGCCAACCGGACCTCGGTTTCGGGCAAACGCGGGGTTGGGATCGACGAAGGTCTGACGATCATGGCGCGCCTGCGCGACACGTTCGGCTGCCCCACCCTGACCGATATTCACACCGAAGCCCAATGCGCACCTGCTGCCGAAGCCGTTGATATCATTCAGATCCCTGCGTTTCTATGCCGTCAGACCGATCTGTTGGTGGCGGCCGGAAAATCAGGCGCTGTGATCAATATCAAAAAAGGCCAGTTTCTGGCACCCTGGGACATGCCCAATGTGATTTCCAAGGTGGAAAGCACCGGCAACACCAAGATCCTGCTGACCGAGCGGGGCACCTCGTTTGGCTATAACACCCTTGTGGCCGATATGCGGTCGCTGCCGCAAATGGCCGCCACGGGCTATCCGGTGGTGATGGATGCGACCCATTCGGTGCAGCAACCCGGCGGCCAGGGCGGCAGTTCGGGCGGGCAGCGCGAATTTGCCCCCGTCATGGCGCGGGCCGCCGTATCGCTTGGAATTTCCTCGGTGTTCATCGAAACCCACGAAGCCCCGGACACAGCGCCTTCGGACGGGCCCAACATGATCCCCCTGGATCAGATGGCAGGTCTGGTTGCGGGTTTGATGCAGTTTGACGCACTGGCCAAGGCAAATCCGCTACGGGTATAAGTATCCCTATAGGTCACGTCCGCGCCTATCCCAATGGGACCAAACCCTATCCAGTTGGAGCGATGAAACCACAGCAACACCGTGATCTACAGATAAGGCATGATGCTGGGTTGCAGCCTCGTTCGTTTCCTGAAGAACTGTAGTAGTACTCCATATGAAATATATTCTAGCAGTGTTAGACGCATTTACAGGTATTTTAAGAAATTTTTAACTAGGCTTTCACAATGAAATCAAAAAATGGTATGCTCGCCGCCGCAACCCTAGGGCTATGTCTCTTGCCAACGGCTGGCTTTGCTCAGGCATTCTGTTCCGAGCTATCAAATGTAGATGCGTTCCCTGATGCTCACAAATGGGTTGCACCCGTTTCATACCAAGAAGAAAACGGGGTTTTTTATCACCCAAAAGATCTCTTCGTAGGGCGTAAATTTTCAGCC
Source organism: Paracoccaceae bacterium (assembly GCA_006844665.1). Taxonomy (GTDB): domain Bacteria; phylum Pseudomonadota; class Alphaproteobacteria; order Rhodobacterales; family Rhodobacteraceae; genus Dinoroseobacter. The sequence continues at coordinate 1,713 of SPJP01000074.1, read as the reverse complement.
GAGGAAGCCGCTCTTCTGGCACAGATGGCCAACACCTTTAAAGACCGGGGCGCGCAACTTGCAATAGTCCTCACGGCCCCAAGACTTTTGACAACGAAAACCGTTGGAGCAGACGTAACCCCAGCGTTGGTGGATGACATACGGCTTGGCTATGATCGTGCGATCAGCCAGTTGAACGAGCTTGGGATTGTTGCACCAAATATTATGGAATGGCTTGAAGAGCACCCCGGCACTATGGAGGCCTTCAATTTCCGACAAGATACACATTGGTCCCCCGCGGGGGCGGGCCAAGCAGCCCTTAGCCTGCGGGCGCGCCTTGAAGAAGATACAAACATCGTGTTTCCGGACCTGGGCACAAATTTCGTGCAGGCTGAGGAAACGGTCTTTGAGTTTCTTGGGGCCTTTGCAGGTGCCGTCCAGCAGGTTTGCTCTGTCGAGATCGAGCCTGAGAAGGTTGCCTATAATGCGATCGAGGCAAATGCATCAGATGTTTCCGCCGAGTCCCTTTTGTTTGGCAGTGTAGAAAACGCGGTGAATGTCGCCTTGCTGGGCACCAGCTTTTCTAACAACACGAATAAAGACCGGTTTCGATGGGCGGACGCCGTCAGCTATGCCTTGCAAACCCAACCCGAAAATCTGGCCATCGAAGGCGGTGGATTAGACACATCCTTTTTACACGCGGCGCTTACACCAGAAAAACTGACCGCCTTTGATCTGCTCGTATGGGAGATCCCTTGGCCCACTTTACATGGAAACTGGGCCCCTAATCTACGTCAGGTTCTTGGAACACTGGAACGCCCGTGTTCTGGGGATCTGACACGCGTTGCGTCTCGGACCATATCGGCCGCTGATGGATGGGTGCCGCTATTCGAAGGCGTCATCCTGCAGGACAAGATCGAATTGCGCTTTGAAGACTTCGAGATTGGACGATTAGATCTGCGTGTTGTTAATGCCACCGAAGAGACAGAAGATTACAGAATTGCACGCCTAGATCGTTTGCCACCATCTGCAAACCGCGCCGTCTGGTCCATTTTTCTGACAAACCCAGCCGAAAGCTTTTCAAATGGGAATCCCTTCTCTGTTCAAATACGCGCACGAGATATAAGCCAGCCCCAAAAGCTAGATGCTACGATGTGCTCAACCGTCTTGCAGTAGCATGTCCAAAGGTTTCCCACCCGTTCGAGCCTTGCCCTATTGATCAAAAAAACTGTTCAGCCCCCCCCAAAAGCCATTGCGAAAAGTAGGACCAATTCATGTTTATCAAAGCCATTCTGACAGTCGCTGCGCTCGGCCTGCCATTTGCAGCCCTCGCCAATGAAGACGCGCTCTATGCAGCACCTTTGCCCGATGATGCGGGGTTTGTGCGCTTTGTGGGCACGGCCCCAGGCACGGTTTTTGGCACCGATCTGCCCCCCGATCTGGGCGAAAACTACGCGGTCTTGCATGCGGATACGGCCGAGGGGCTAGAGCCGGGCCAATATGTATCGGTGCTGGCAGATGGCACGATTGTGCTGGAAGAGGCGCGCGATGCGGCCTCTAAGGTTTTGATCCAATTGCTGAACCTGGGCGACACACCAGTTGCCCTAAAACTGGCCGATGGTTCGGTCGAGGTGATCGCGCCAGTGGGACCAAATGAAATTGGGGCGCGCGCCGTCAATCCGGTCAAGGTGCCTGTGGCGCTCTATGCCGGTGCCGATGTACTGGGGGAGCCGA
>SPJP01000077.1 GCA_006844665.1 Paracoccaceae bacterium | reverse complement strand
GCTGCGACGCGGGCGAGATCAAAATGGCCGACCTCCCCGACGGCGACCGCCACGGATCCCGCTGCCTGAAATGGTCCGAAATCGACTGGAACGCCCCGCTAGAGCTGGCCGAAACCAAGAGTAAAGGCGAGATCGGCGAGGTCGTTCTAAAGATCGACAACCTGAAAAAATACTACGAAGTCGCCGCCAGCGCCCTGTTCGGTGGCAAAAACAAAAAGGTCGTCAAGGCGAATGAGACGTTGAGTTTCGAGGCGCGGGAATCGGAAACCCTTGCAATCGTTGGGGAATCTGGCTGCGGCAAATCCACCTTTGCCAAGGTTCTGATGGGCTTGGAAACAGCAACAGACGGCAGCATTCTGCTAGACCAACGCCCAATCCAAGGCACCGCGATCCAGGACCGAGACACCCAGACCGTGGCAGACGTCCAGATGGTGTTCCAGAACCCGTTTGACACCCTGAACCCATCGATGACCGTCGGCCGCCAGATCATCCGCGCGCTGGAAATCTTCAAAGTCGGGGCCAACGAAGCCGAGCGCCGAGAGCGAATGCTAGAGTTGCTCGATCTGGTCAAACTGCCCCGCACCTTTGCCGACCGTATGCCCCGCCAATTGTCCGGCGGCCAAAAACAACGCGTAGGCATCGCCCGCGCCTTCGCCGGTGACGCCCGCATCGTCGTGGCCGACGAACCCGTATCGGCCCTGGACGTCTCGGTTCAAGCGGCGGTCACCGACCTGTTGATGGAGATCCAGCGCAAGAACAAAACCACGCTTTTGTTCATCAGCCATGACCTTAGCATCGTCCGCTATCTATCTGATCGCGTTATGGTAATGTACCTTGGCCATGTGGTGGAATTGGGCACGACCGATCAGGTCTTCAGCCCCCCATACCACCCCTATACCGAGGCCTTGTTGTCCGCGGTCCCCATTGCTGACACCTCGATCGAGAAGGCCCATATCGTGCTAGAAGGCGATATTCCGTCTGCAGTGAACCCGCCGCCGGGCTGCCCCTTCCAAACTCGGTGCCGCTGGAAATCCCAGGTTCCGGGTGGGCTCTGTGACAAAGAGGTTCCGCCCGTCGTCGACTTGGCGGACGGTCATTCGATCAAATGCCATCTATCGGCCGAGGTTCTGAACGACATGGACCCTGTGATCAAGATCGCGGCCGAATAGCCTGTGAAGTCGTTACGATCTGAGGGGCCTGGCGCAAGTCGGGCCTCTTTTTTCGTCACGAAATGTCGGGAATAGCCAAAAGCGCATCCCGTACTGTGGGTAGGGTTGAGAGAGCTTCAGTTTCGAGGGATCCCATGAAAACCACCACCCGTGTTTGTGTTATCGGCGGCGGCGTTGTCGGCGCGTCGGTTCTGTATCACCTGACCAAGCTAGGCTGGTCCGACGTCATGCTTTTGGAGCGGTCTGAATTGACCAGCGGGTCCACATGGCACGCCGCAGGTGGGTTTCACACCCTGAACGGCGACACCAATATGGCCGCTCTACAAGGCTACACGATCAAGCTTTACAAAGAGTTAGAAGAAATTACCGGCTTGTCCTGCGGGTTGCACCATGTGGGCGGAATCACACTCGCCGACACCATCGAACGGTTCGACATGTTAAAGGCCGAACGCGCGAAGCATCGTTATATGGGCCTGCACACCGAGATTCTAAGCCCGTCCGAGATCACCGAGATGACCGACGGGGTGGTCAATGTCGACGGTGTATTGGGTGGCCTGTACGACCCTTTGGACGGTCACCTGGATCCGTCCAGCACCACCCACGCCTACGCCAAAGCCGCGCGCATGGGGGGCGCGGAAATTGTTTTGCACACCAAGGTGATCGAAACCAACCCACGGCCCGACGGCACCTGGGATGTGGTGACAGACAAGGGCACCATTCATGCCGAACATGTGGTGAATGCCGCGGGGCTTTGGGCTCGGGAAGTTGCAGCCATGGCCGGGATTTACCTACCGCTTTTGCCTATGGCGCACCAATATATTGTGACAGACGAAATCCCGGAAATTTTTGAACGATCAAAAGAATTTCCTCATGTCATGGATCCCGGCGGTGAAAGCTATTTGCGCCAGGAAGGGCGTGGGCTGTGCATAGGTTTCTACGAACAAGGGTGCGAGCCTTGGTCGGTGAACGGCACACCATGGGACTTTGGCCACGAGTTGCTAAATGACAACTTGGATAAGATTGAAGATAGCCTTGCCTTTGCCTATAACCGCTTTCCTGTGCTGGAAAAGGCTGGTCTGAAGTCGGTGATCCACGGCCCGTTTACCTTTGCTCCGGATGGCAACCCTTTGGTCGGCCCTGTCCCTGGACTACGCAACTATTGGTCGGCTTGCGCGGTGATGGCAGGCTTTAGCCAGGGTGGCGGCGTTGGGTTAAGCTTGGCGCAATGGATGGTTGAAGGCGAACCAGAGCGAGATGTATTCGCGATGGATGTTGCTCGGTTCGGCAAGTGGACAACGCCCGGATATACAGTGCCCAAGGTGATCGAAAACTATCAGCGGCGATTTTCGGTCAGCTACCCGAACGAAGAACTGCCCGCTGCCCGGCCCTTTAAAACAACGCCGATGTACGACAAATGGGACGAAATGGGTGCGGTTTTTGGAGCGGGCTACGGGCTAGAGGCGGTCAACTACTTTGCGTTACCGGGCGAGCCCCGATTTGAGACCCCAAGTTTCCGCCGGTCTAATGCCTTCGCCGCGACAAAGGCCGAGGTCCTGGCCGTTCGAAATGCAGTGGGCATTAACGAGGTCCATAACTTCGGCAAATTCTCGGTCACCGGGTCGTCTGCGCGCAGTTGGTTGGACAAGATCATGGCAGGCCGTATTCCCAAGCCTGGCCGCATTGCCTTGACCCCGATGCTGGCCCCGTCAGGGCGATTGATCGGGGATTTCACGGTGGCTTGCTTGTCCGAAACCGAATTCCGCCTGACAGCCAGTTATGGCAGCCAAGACTACCATCTTCGTTGGTTCGAGACGAATAGTGAACAAGGTGTACAGGTTTCAAACATCTCGGATTCCTCGACCGGGTTTCAAATTGCTGGGCCAAATGCCCGGACTTTGCTGGAAAAATGCACAAATGGGGACGTTTCGAACGAAGCGTTCAAGTTTTTGGACGTGAAGCCCATGGTTGTTGGGATGTGCGACTGTTTAATCCAGCGCGTCAGCTACACCGGCGATCTGGGATACGAGATTTACTGCGATCCCATTGTTCAACGGCAGCTGTTCGACACGTTATGGCAGGCCGGACAAGATTTGGGGCTGAAACCCTTTGGGATGCGGGCGATGATGTCTTTGCGGCTGGACAAGTTCTTCGGCTCTTGGATGAACGAGTTTTCGCCGGACTATACAGCTGCCGAAACCGGGTTGGATCGCTTCATTAACTTTGGCAAAAACGTTGATTTCATTGGCCGTTCCCTTGCCGAGGCCGAGCGGGATTCCCCACCTGCCCGGAAGTTGGCCGTGTTCGAGGTCGACGCCGAAGACGCCGATGTGAACGGGTATGAACCAATCTTCTTGGACGGCGAGGTTGTAGGATTCTGCACTTCGGGCGGGTATTCGCATTATGGGGAAAAATCGATCGCCATCGGGTTCCTGCCTCTCGAGCGGATAATCGACGGGTTAGAGGTTCAGATCGAGATATTGGGCCAAATGCGCCCCGCCAAAGTCATCGAAACGGTTCTATTCGACCCAGATGGCGCAAGAATGCGGGGCTGACAAGAAAAGGGGCCTGTGAAAGGCCCCTTTTTGGTCCGATTTTTCGAGGTTTTATCCGACGAATTTCGCCTCGTAACCGCGCAAAACTGGGCGGGCCGATACGTATCCTGCGCGGCCTGCGCGGGTTTTAAGTTCTGGAAATAACGCGAAGACTTCGTCGCGTTGGTCTTGGTCGATACCTTTCAGCGAGTAATCTCCCGGCTGGAAGCTTTCGGTCCACGCGCCGTCGCTTAGAACCACTTCGTGGCGTTCGCACATGAAGTGGACATAGGTGGTTTGCACCATATCAACCCGGTGGACGCCTTCGCGGTCCAACAGATGCTTGGCCGCGACCAGAACCTCTGGTTGGTCGAGATGCAGATCCAATGAACCACCCATCAATAGCACGCGATGGTTGGGCGAAACGATCATGTCTCGCTCGGGCAAATTTTCGCCCAAACATCCAGCGCGCAGCAAAATGGGTTTAAGCGTGGGCTGCTGTTGGAAGGTTTTTAAGGTCACCTTCTTCTGGCCAACCCACTGAATTTCCTGAAAACCGTTGTCCCGCGTGATCACGCGATCTCCGGCTTTCAGCCCCTCAACAGGAATCTCGCCCCTGGGGGTCGCGACGAGAGTACCAGGTGTAAAGCAGGGGATAATGCTTTCCACTTCGGTAAAAGTCAGGCGATCTGCAGGGTCGGTACTGCCTCCGAACTCTACATAGCCGTCCTCTTGGTCTGCTGAGGTATACACAATATTAACAGGGCCCGAGACGCCGGACAGATCCAGCGTGTCGAAATCATCACCGCCCGAGCCGCCATCGACGACGTCTCCGGCTGTGCCGCCGATGAACACATCTTTGTCGTCACCACCAAGCAGCGTGTCCGCACCCTGCCCGCCGATGATCGTATCATGGCCTTTGCCGCCTTCGACATAGTCTTCGCCATCGCCACCCGTGACGTGATCGTCCCCATTGCCAGCATAGATCTGGTCGTCGCCGGTGCCGCCGTCAATTGTATCCGCGGCCTCGCCGGTTGTGTCGACCGGAATGGGCGCTTGAAGCGACAAGCCCGGTATGTCAAAGCGCGCGCCAGAATGGCCAAGATCAAGGCCCAAGATCACATCGTTAAAATCTTGGTCGCCATTATTGGCCGTGTCTTCAAAAGCAAAACTGTCGGGACCAAGGGCCTTGGTGTGAACCGCCCCGTCGGGATTCTGATCAGACTGTGGGCTGTGCCAAATGTCGCCGTTCAACGCGGTTTCTGTGCCATCTGTGGCCACATGGATCAAGATCGGCGCTTCATCTTCTACTGTAGCTGTGCCGCCTAAATCGTTGACGAACCTAAATGTTCCCCCGCCAAGAGATCCGAAGTCATTTAAGCTGGCCCCGTCAGCAATATTGAACATCCCGATCGATGTCGCAGGTTCAGCCATGTAGGTGTATGTGCTAACACCCGGCGTCAGAGTACCCCCTGATCCAGCCGAGTTTGCGTTTACAAAGGCGATTTCAACATCCGTGATCAGGCCAGTCGTGGGGTCAATCGTATAGATCCCGACCGTATTCTGGAAATCGGCGTTCTCGCCCAAAAACGTGACCGTGACCGGATAGCCATCGGCATTACCGCCATCACCCAGAATAATGTCATTACCGGCGTCACCGAATAAATGATCTTCACCAGAGCCGCCGCGAATGAAGTCGTCGCCTTCGCCACCAGAAATTTCTTCAAAGCCAGAGCTGCCATAAAGATTGTCGTGCCCGTCCTGGCCAAAGATCGCGTCGGAACCATGACCGCCATAGACGTCATCATTGCCCGTGCCTCCGATCAACAGATCGTCGCCCTCGCCCCCGTGG
>SPJP01000131.1 GCA_006844665.1 Paracoccaceae bacterium | reverse complement strand
GTAGATCACGCCAAAGTTAATCGCCTTGGCCTGCCGCCGGACATCGCTGGTCATCTCGTCCAAGGGCACGTTGAACATTTCCGACGCGGTCAGCGCGTGGATATCCTGGCCGTCGCGGAACGCATGTTTCAAACTGTCGATCCCGGCGATATGGGCCAGAATGCGCAGCTCGATCTGGCTGTAATCCAGGCTGACGATCACGTTGCCGGGTTCGGCCACAAAGGCTTCGCGAATACGGCGGCCTTCTTCGGACCGCACGGGGATGTTCTGCAAATTCGGATCGGTCGAGGCCAAGCGCCCCGTATTCGCCCCCGCGATCGAGTAGCTGGTATGCACCCGCCCGGTGTCAGCGTTGATATGTTCCTGCAGGGCATCGGTATAGGTGGATTTCAGCTTTGACAGCTGCCGCCAATCCAGCACCCGGCCCGGCAGATCATGTTCCGTGGCCAAGTCTTCCAGGATATCAGCCCCGGTGGAATAGGCCCCGGTCTTGCCTTTTTTGCCACCGGGCAGGCCCATTTTATCAAATAAAATCTCGCCCAGCTGCTTGGGCGAGCCGACGTTAAAGCTTTGGCCCGCCAGCTCGTGGATCTCGGCCTCTAGCCCGGCCATTTTCTGGGCAAAGGCGTTGGACATGCGGCTAAGCGTATCCCGGTCAACCTTGACCCCGTGCATTTCCATCCGCGCCAAAACCGGCACCAAGGGGCGTTCCAACCCTTCATAGATCCGGGTCACCTGTGATGCGTGCAGCCGTGGTTTCAGCATCTGCCACAGCCGCAAGGTAATATCGGCATCCTCGGCAGCGTATTTCGTCGCCTCGTCCACTGGCACCCGGTCAAAGGTGATGGCGGATTTGCCGGTGCCCAGCAAGGTTTTGATCGGGATCGGTTCGTGGTTCAGATAGCGCTGGGACAACGCGTCCATGCCATGATTATGCAGCCCCGCATGCAGCGCGTAGCTTAGCAGCATCGTGTCATCAATCGGGTCGATCTGGATGCCGTTGCGGGCGAAAATCTTGGCGTCATACTTCATGTTCTGGCCGATCTTCAGAACGCTTGGGTCCTGCAGCATCGGTTTCAGCAGCGAAAGTGCTTCGTCGAAATCCATCTGGCCTTCGGCCAGCGCGTCATCGCTGAACAGATCATCGGCCTGCCCGGCCTTGTGGGTCAGGGGCAAATAAGCGGCCTCGCCCGCGTCGACGCAAAGGCACACGCCAACCAGATCCGCGCGCATTTCATTCAAAGCCGTGGTTTCGGTATCGACGGCCACATAGCCCTTGGCATGGGCCTTTTCGATCCAGTTGGTCAGCGTCGCCGCATCCCGGATCGTGACGTATTTTTCAGGATCAATCGGGGCTTCCTCCGGCGCATCCACAGGGGCGGCGGGCGCGTCGATGATCACTGGGGCTTCGGCCCCCAGCCGGTCAGCGATCCGTTTGGAAATCGTGCGGAACTCCATTTCCGCTAAGAAGCTTAACAGCTTATCAGCCTCTGGATCCGCAACCTCCAGATCGTCCAGCGCGAAATCCAGGGTCATCCTACAATCCAGCTGCACGAGCGAGCGCGACAGCCGGATTTGATCTGCGTTGTCAATCAGGGTCTGGCGGCGCTTGGGCTGTTTGATTTCGCCAGCACGTTCCAGCAAGCTGTCCAGATCGCCATATTCGTTGATCAACAATGCGGCGGTCTTGATCCCGATGCCCGGCGCGCCCGGTACGTTGTCGACGCTGTCGCCCGCAAGCGCCTGCACATCCACCACCCGTTCCGGGCCCACGCCAAATTTTTCGTGCACCCCGTCCCGGTCGATACGCTTGTTCTTCATCGGATCCAGCATTTCCACACCGTCGCCGACCAGCTGCATCAGATCTTTGTCACTCGACAGGATCGTCACCCGCCCGCCCGCGTCCCGCGCTTGGCAAGCAAGGGTGGCGATGATGTCATCGGCCTCGAACCCTTCGATTTCATGGGTGGCAATGTTAAAGGCGCGGCTGGCTTCCCGCGTTAGCGGCATCTGAGGGCGCAGATCCTCGGGCATGGCATCGCGGTTGGCTTTGTATTGATCATACAGATCATTGCGGAACGTGTGACTGCCCTTGTCAAAGATCACCGCCACATGGGTCGCGGCATCAGGCCCGGTGTTCTTGTCGACATAGCGCTGCAACATGCTGCAAAAGCCAGCCACCGCCCCTATGGGCAGCCCGTCGGACTTGCGGGTCAACGACGGCAGCGCATGAAAGGCGCGAAAGATATAGGCAGAGCCGTCGATAAGATGCAGATGATGACCTTTGCCGAAAGACATAGCGCGTTGCTCCCCTAATGTTCGCAGACAGGTCTAACGCGACACCCCAGCCGGGTCCACCAAGCGCTTTGCCCCAAATGCATCCCACAGCCACAAAAATGTAAGCCGCCCCCCGAATGGGCAGGCGGCTTGGATCAGGCGGCGCTGCGGGCGCGCTGCTTATTCGGCGTAATCTTCGTGGATGAAACGCTTGTCGCAATAACCGCATTCGACCCAGCCGGTATCTTCTGGAATCTGCAGCCAAACGCGGGGATGGCCCAGCGCGCCTTCGCTGCCATCACAGGCCACGCGCTTGGTCGATACGACCTCGGATTCAGGAACTTGGGTTGTCATTTGATCGTCCTTCATGGCTTGTCGTGCCGGTTTCGGCAAGGTACCTGTCACGCCAATCGCGCGCTTTTGTCTGGTGCGTATATTACCGCGCTGACGTTTACGGGCAAGGGCGCGTACGAGGGTTCCATGTCACAAAATGCCATCGAAATCACTGGTCTGCGAAAAACCTATGCGAGCAGTAAGGGCGCGCCCGCGAAAGAGGCGCTGCGCGGTGTTGATCTGGCCGTTCCTGCGGGCTCGATCTTTGGGCTTTTGGGGCCGAACGGGGCGGGCAAATCGACGTTGATCAACATCATGGCCGGTCTGGTTTTGAAAACAGCGGGCCAGGTCAAGATCTGGGGCTTTGATCAGGATGTGAACCCTCGCCAATCCCGCGCCGCCATCGGCGTTATGCCGCAAGAGCTGAACCTAGATCCCTTCTTCACCCCCCGCGGCGCACTGGAGGTGCAGGCAGGTCTTTACGGCGTACCCAAATTCCAACGCCGCAGTGACGAGATCTTGGAGCTTATCGGTCTGTCGGATAAGGCCGAAGCCTATGCGCGCACTTTGTCGGGTGGCATGCGGCGGCGGTTGTTGCTGGGCAAAGCCTTGGTCCACACGCCCCAGGTTTTGGTGCTGGACGAACCCACAGCCGGGGTCGATATCGAGCTGCGCCAGATGCTGTGGCGCAATGTGCGGCGGCTGAACGAACAGGGCACCACGATCATTCTGACCACCCATTATCTGGAAGAGGCCGAACAGATGTGTGATGAAATCGCCATCATCAACCACGGCCAAAAGATAACCCAAGACAAAACCGCGAACCTGCTGGCGCGCTTGGATGGCAAGACGCTTGTGGTGACCCCGGCCAACGTGATCGAGGGCGACATTCCCTTACCCGCAGGCGTCACGCTAACCCGCCGCCCCCACGGCATATTGGCGTTGAACTTCCGCAAAGGCCAAATCAACGTCGACACAATCATCACCGCTTTGCACAAGGCAGGCGTCTCGATCCAGGACATCGCCACCGAAGAACCGGATCTAGAGGATGTGTTTCTGTCGCTGACTTCTACAACTTCTTGATCGTCCCGCCCAATTTTAACGATTTCCGTGGATAACCCGGCAACTGCCCACAACTGGCCCGCCCGTGGGTCGTTATCCCTTTGACCTGCGACTCACCTCGTTTCACAGTTGTGTTAGCCAACAAGAAATCGAGACAGTCTAATGGGCAAAACAAAGCGTTTGTCGGTTCTTTTTGCCATGTGCATGGTTCCGTCTCCAATCCACGCGCAAGATTTTATTGGGCAGTATTTCGGCAGCTCTGCCGGGATCACATCGGGCACCACGCATACCGAAAATATGGGCGGGCGTTTTGGCGACCGCTCCTTCAGCCTGTCGGGCCAGGATTTCAGCGCCTATACCGGAACAATTGCAAATATCGGCACCGCCTATTGGGGTTATGACGCTGAATATATTTCCGGCGCGATCAGCGGCAGCAGCACAGAGACAAACGTCTTTGGCGGCCAAACAGTACGTAATGAGCGGTCCAGCCAGATCAATCAGCTGGCCGTCGTGTCGACCCGATATGGGCAGAAACTCGGGCAATGGCTTGTGTTCGGCTCGGTTGGCGGTGTCGTCGCCAAAGGCAGCGCGACCACCTCCGAATACAACGAAAGCACCATGTCATATGACCTGTCCCCCGAAACCAACGAATTCACCAAACTGGGCGCGGCCTTGGGCATCGGTGCGGAAACCTTTTTGACCGACCGCCTGTCCTTCGGGGTCAACCTACAGCACTTCAATTTTTCCACTGTCGATTACGTGCTGAACACCATCGGCATCGGCGAAGACAACGAACCAGTCGTCGGCCAAGCCAAATACGGATTTGACCAAGGCTTGAACCGCGTGTCCATGCGTATGACGTGGTATTTGCAGTAACAGCTAAAGCGTCATCATCGGGCCCAGATTGCGCCCGGCCAGCACGTGGACATGCAGATGAGGAACCTCTTGTACCCCGTCGCGACCCGCGTTGGACACCAAGCGGAAACCGTCCGCTTCAACGCCTGCGCCTTCGCACACCTTAGAAATCGCCCGGGTGAAATCTACGATTTCGGCATCTGACGCGTTGGTCGCGAAATCATCGTAGTTCACATAGGCGCCTTTTGGGATCACCAGAATATGGGTCGGGGCCTGGGGTGCGATATCTGTGAAGGCCAGACTATGGGCGGTTTCCAGAACCGTGTTGTTCGGGATTTCGCCGCGCAGGATTTTGGCAAAGATGTTTTCGGGGTCGTAGCTATAGGCCATTTGGGTCCTCGGTCAGTCTTGAAATAATCGGTCAGAGCTGGCGATATCATTCGCCTGGCTCCAGGGAATTCGGAAGAAAGAGCTTAGAACACCGGCGTTTTCTTCAGCGCTGCGGCCTTCTTCGATCCGGTAGACCTCGTCAAATCCTGCATCGCGAATGCGGTCTTGTTCTAACGAGACCTCTTGGCGCAAGGTCGGCAGCAACCGCGCTTTGGAATCCGGCGTCACCTGATCGCCCGCCAAACCGATGCGCCGTGCATGTTCTACCAGGAAATCGTCCGAAAACTCGCACCGAATATCCAGCATCCGGGCCCGGGCTTTGTCAGCGAAAAAGTCTTTCATCAGATCAATCGCCCCGGGATCAAGGCAGATAATCATGCGGTCAGTCTCATGGTATTCAAACAACATCCGCAACAACGCCCGCCGGTGCCGGGTGCGTTTTTCGACCGAACTTTCAATCCCCCCCAGATCCGGCAGATCGGCGTCTTGTTCATTGAACAGATAGGCCGCACCCGCCAGAGAAATGTCGGACCGTGCGGTGTTCAACAACCGCTTGGCCACGTGCCATTTCTTGCAACACAGGATCAATAATTCTCGGTCCGCGCCAAGGCTGCTTTCGGTTTCCCAAAAGCGCGGCGCAAAACGCCGGCCAATCCGACCACGCCCGGTCAGAAACGAATGCAGCTTTCGCCCGTCATGGGAAATCTCGAATTCTTTCTGGTCCGAGCTCCACAAAACTCCAAGCCGGGCTTTCAGATCCTCGGCCCCGGGCGAGATTTTGCGCGTAAACAGGAAATCCTGCGCCAGCAGCATCGTGTAGTGGTCGTTATAAAACGTGGCCGGCATCCCGTAATCGGTGAACACCAGATAGGTTAGCGTGCGGCATTCAATTTCCTTGCTGGGGATCAGATGGCGTACGATGGTCTGGAAAAACGTCTCGTCCGGGATCCATGTCGTGCGGAAAAACCGGCTGACTTCGGGCTGCTCGGCCACAAATTCCAGCACCCGGCGCACGGTTTCCCGGCGCAGACACCACCATTGCGACCCGATACACACCTTGATGCCGTCCGGCGCTTTGCGCTTCATGCCCAGGGCCCTTTGGGCCTCCATGCTCCAGTAAAACAGCTTTTTATGTTTGCGTTCGTTGAACCAATGGCGGAACTGCAAACGGTCCTTCCGCATCCCTGTCTTGATCCAGTCAGAGTTATGGAAATCAAAGCTTTCGATATAATCCGTGCCCGATGGCTCTAGCATCTTGTGGGCGTAGTGGGCGGACTTGGTCGGCATGCAATCGCCCGACACCATGTAGAAATGGGTCGCGGCTGAAAACTGATCAAACGCCGCCTGCAAGGTGATCAAAGTCGCCTCGACAAGGCTCCACTCGCCCCAGCCACAGCGCACCCGGCGCGGCGCCATCATCACATTGTCATTGGCCGACAATGCACGTTCGATCTGGCGGTAGTCCGCGATATCGGACCGACCGTCGAAATGCACCGCCACGAAATCCCCACTGGCCGACAAACGTTCGGCCTGCGCAATCACCGCGGCAGGGTCCTTGTGGCACAACAGTATAAAGGCAATTCGGGTCATAAAGGACAACGGCTCGGGTTTTGACACCGCAATTTCAGGCTGAAGGATTGCGATATGTAGCGTTTTTTGATCTTGTTGGCCCTAAGCTTACGGCCTCCCTTTCAGAAGCCCAACCAAAAAAGCACGTGAAGGAGCAGACTAAATGTCATTCCCCGGAACTTGGATGACGACCAGCGAAAGTATGGTCTACCGCGTGGTGCCCAAATGCGCGTGCTCGACCATCGGTCAAATCATGTTCTACGCCGACAATGGGGCGTTTTTTGACGGGGATATTCACGATGCACGACACGGGATGCACAAATGGGGCATTGAAGAAAGCCAGGCGCAGATCGCGTCCAATGTCCGGGCCCATAATTCCTATACCTTCACTTGCGTGCGCAATCCCTACACGCGGATCCTGTCGGCATTTTTCGACAAGATCGCGGGCATCCAACGCAGCGGCAACCGTTACCGGGGCAAGCTTGTGCCCAGCCTTGCCCAGAAATACGGGGTTCAGGTCGGCAGCCCCGAGGATAATTTCGACTTTGATCAGATCAAAAGCTTTCGCCGCTTTTTGCTGTTTGCCCGCGATACCATCCGCTTTCGCCGTCCGATAGAGCCTGACATCCACTGGTCCCCCGTGTCTGGCCATGTCAGCACGCTGATCCATGGCGGCGGGCGTTATGATCACATCTTCTGGACCGAGGCTTTCAACGACGGCATGCAAACCGTGCTGGACAACGTCTCTATGGCCCATCCTCTGAATCTGTCTGACGTGCCACGGTTTAACGAAAGCGAAGGCCACGGCCCAAAACGCCTGCACCCGGTGGCTGATTACTTCGACGACCTGTCCATGCATCTGATCTACGAAATCTACCAAAAGGATTTCGAGCTGTTTCGATATGATTTCGAAAACCCGGCCAACAAAATGCCTATAGGCGAAATTGACCTGGACGAAGTTCACCTGAAACTCGGCCCCAAGGCGCCATAGGCTTAGACAGCACAGACCTTTCCCGGCTAAAGCCCCTTTGCACAGGCACGCATAGCAAACCAAACAAAGGAGCTTGCTGAATGGACATGGTTGTTTTTGACTGCGACGGCGTGCTTGTCGACAGTGAACACATCCTGTGCGGCGCGCTGCAGGATGAACTGGCAAGGCTGGGGCTTGATTTGCCCATGGACCAGGTCAAGGATCGTTTTCTTGGCGGCACGATATCCATGGTGGCCCAGAAAGTCCGGGACACAGGGCTGTCCGTCCCCGACAGCTGGGTCGATGCATTCTATGAACAATCCTACGAACGCTTAGCGGACGAGGTCGAACTGGTTCCCGGCATAACCAGTGTTCTAGACGCGCTCGACGCAGCAAACGTTCCCTATGCGGTCGGGTCGAACGGGCGGATCCGCAAGATGGAAGTAACCTTGGGCCGCACCGGTCTGCTGGACCGATTCAAAGGACGGATGCTATCGGCCCAGGACTGCCCTTCCCCCAAACCCGCGCCCGACGTCTACCTGGCCGCAATGGCCCTTGTTGGGGCCGACCCCAAACGCTGCGCCGTCGTGGAAGACAGCGCGCCGGGGGCTATGGCCGGGCGCGCCTCAGGCGCGAAGGTATTTGGCTTTCACGCCGATACCCCCCGCGCCAAGCTGGCCCCCCATTGCGATATCCTGTTCGACCAAATGGCGTACCTGCCCGGTTTACTGGGCCTGTAAAGCGCCCTCCTCGGTCACGGCGAGCGTTGTTACGCTTTGCGCATTCCGGTGAAATAGACCCACAGGCTTAGAACTACGGCAGCGCTGGAAATGATCGTCATCGCGGTTCCCGGCACGAAATGCACGAAGCCGCCCAGATCCATAAAGATGAAATAGCCGACATCCGTGACCCATCCCACAATCGCCGTCATCCAGATGGCCGTGGCCGAGGCCCGCCAGATATAGACAGCCCCCACGACCGTGAACGCGCCGATCCACAACAAGTTGAACCCATGCTGGTTCAGCACCGCCCCAACGGCCGGGTGATAGTCAAATGCCAACAAAGCTGGGTCGACAGCGTCGGCAATACCGGCAACCGACCCTGCGGCATCCTGGGAAATCGTCATGATGCCCGCGAACATATGGACAAGCCCCCATATCACCCACAACACGGCCGAGGCCTTTAGCAAATTTATCTGGTTACTGGTCATCGAAGCGCTCCTTGGTCTATGTCAGAAAGTATCTGGTTGGATCGTCAAAAGTTGATATAGTCCACCAATTGCAATTTGTAGACAAAGTCAACTAAAATATGCCGATGCAAGATACAGAACTCGCCCTGCTGATTGATCGCTTTATGCGGCGCATCCATTTTGGCCTGCAGTCCAAGGCCGATGCGTTTGACACCGCCAAGGTCGGGCCCGGCGGCGGGCTGGTTCTGTTGACCCTCTCGGAAATGGGCCAGCCCAGCCTGAACGCTCTGACCCAGCGTGTGGCCCGGGACAAATCCCAAATGACCCGCACGGTTCGGTCGCTGGAAGCCAAGGGATTGGTTGCGCGCAGCCCGTCCCCGGATGACGCCCGCGTGACCTTGATCCGGCTGACAGAACAGGGCGACACCGTGGTCGATGGGCTGAAACGGGCTGTGGCCGACACAATCGGCGATATCCTCGCCCCGATCTCTAAGGCCGAAGAACAAGCGCTGAAAGATCTGCTAAAGCGCGCCCTGCCCGAACCCCCTGCGGAGTAGCCCAGGTTTGTCTGATAAGGAGCCCATGATATGATCGCCTATGTCACCGTCGGTGCGGATGATATCGCTGCTGCCAAGCGGTTCTATTCCGCCTTCCTGCCCGCCCTTGGCTACGGGCTGGACCAAGGCCCCGAAGGGCTAAGCTTTGCCCTGCCCGTCGATCCAGGCCAGCGCCCCGTCCTGCCCGATTTCTACGTCAAACCGACCTTCAACGGTCAGCCAGCGTCCGCCGGGAACGGCACGATGGTCGCGTTCGAGGCGTCAAACCAGCAGCAAGTCCGCGATCTGCACACCGCAGCCCTTGCTGCCGGTGGCACAGACGAAGGCGCGCCGGGGTTTCGCGCAGCATACGGGGCCCATTTCTACGTCAGCTATCTGCGCGACCCCCAAGGCAATAAAATCGCCCTGTTTTCGGCGAACCCGGCAGAGCCCGGACGTGACGACTAGAACACGATCAAGGGCCGGGTGATCATCAGCCACAGCAAGATAACGATGGCCCCAAAGGCCGGGACGCCGCAGGCAAACCAGACCCGGTACAATCGGTGATAGCGCGGCGACAGTTCGCTGCCTGTGGCGACCGAAGTGCGCGCTTCGTCCCGCATCCTGGCCTGGATCGCGACAACCGGCAGCCAGAACGCGCCGATGAATACATACAACCCCAGCGACACCACGATCCAGCCTTCGGTCAAAGACCACCCCAGGTTCAGCGCCAGAATGACCCCGGTGATGGGCTGAGCAATCGCGGCCGTTGCTGTGAACAGCATATCGGCAATCACCACGATCGCCGCCGTATGGGCAATGCTGGCCGGGTCTTTGGTCTGATGCGCCATCACCATAAAGAACGCGATGCCCGCCCCGGTGCCGATCAACACGCAAGCCCCCAGAACATGCAGCAGGCGAATAACCTCAATCCAGTCGATCATCTGGTTTCCAATGCAATACGCGCCACAAGGGCCAGAACGATGCTGGGCAAAACCTTGACCAAGGGGCCCAGCGGATCCAGCCACAGATGGGGCACAAAGACCGAGGACGCGCCTAGATAAAACACGCTCACCCCAACGGCAGCCCAGCACGCGCGCTTGGCCCAGGGCCTGTAAGCCAGCCCCACAGCAATCGCCAGATCCACAACGGCCCAGAACAACACACTGGCCACCGCCAAAGCCCAGGGCCACCCGACATCCGTCAACACCTGGGCCGCAGCCCCGACCCGGACAAAACCGATCAAACCAGACAGGGCCCAGAACAGGATCAGGACCGCCATCAACACCGGCATCAACAGCGCCATGCGGGAAAACAAACGGTCCTCAGCCATTGCAGGCATGCTGGCCAGGGTGTCGCCCAGCGCTTTGGGGGCGGGAACGCCGAACTGCGTTAATTGCCCCGGAACCCCCGTGACCCCGTCTGCCAGAACCTGCTCAGCCGTACTGCGCAGGGGCGAACGCCAGCCCAGCCTGCCCAGCTGATCCGCCAGATAGCGGACCCCTTTTACGCAAAACCTCGGCAGCACCAACCGGAACCGCGCGGGCGCAAAGCCCAGCCAGCCACGCATGGCCGCCACCACATCGGCCAGATCATGCGCCTGATCTTCCACCAAATCGCCCACGAACCCGTTCGGGATCTGCCCCGCCATGGCAGCACTGACCGCGCCCGCCACGTCCCGCAGATCAACCGTTTGGATCTTGGCCTTAGGCAGCGCGATGGGCTGGATAATGGGCACAGCCGCCAGCATCCGCATCAAGGTCGTCCCACCATAGCTGTGGCGCGCCAAAACCAACCCGGGGCGAAAGATGTGAAACCGCCCCCCTGCCGTCCTAATCGCCGCGTCCCCCCGCCCCTTGGACCGCAGGAATTCGGTCGTGGCATCTTCCCCAGCCCCCACAGCCGAAATCTGTACCAAAGTAATGTCTATGTCAGCGCACGCCCGGGCCAAAGCGGCAACCGCGTGGTGATGCACGGCCTCCAGATCATCCTCGGGCCCGTCCTGCAGCGCACCCGAACAATTCACCACGGCATCAATCCCGCGCAAATGCTCCTGCCACGCCGCCGGATCTGTCAGATTCCGCAAATCCCCCGCGATCCAGCGCACAGACGGCAATACTTGTTTGCCCGTGCCAATATCGCGCCCCACGCCAACTATATCGTGCCCGTCTTGCACCAAACGCTGCGCAATCCCCCGCCCAATCAGCCCGTAAGCCCCTATAATCAGGACGGTTTTCTTCGGCGCATCTGGAAAATTCATGGGAATAAAAGACCTTGTGAATCCGAGTTTTCAGGCCCAACCCGCATAAAAAGGGATGTTTTTGCGAACCTTACGGAATTGTATACTTGGCGACCGTCCCCGGTAAAGTCGGGCTCCTATCTCTGTTTCATCGGAAGGCACAACAGCCTTCGCAACACTCAGAAACGGAGAGAACACATGAACAAGAATTTCATCGCAGGCGGCGCACTGGCAGGTTTGATTTTGACAGGCGGCCTGGCTGGCATGGTCTCGGCCCAATCAGCGGCCACAGCGACCGGCCTGACCGAAGCGCAAATTATCGAGATCGCCCTGATGGAGGTCCCCGGCGAGGTGACCGAGGTCGATCAGGAAAACCACCGGGGCAAAGACATCTACGAGGTCGAAATCCTGGCCGAAGACGGCACCGAAATGGAAGTTGAAATCGCAGCCGACACAGGCGAAGTTCTGAAGGTCAAAGCCGAAGGCGAAGACTGCGATAAAGACGGCCGCGGCAAAGGTGGCCGTTACGACGACAACGAAGAAGAAGGTGAGGACGCCTAAGCCAAAACGGTTTTCGTCTTTGACCTAAGCGCGGTAGGCTGTCCTTTGTGACGGCCTATCGCCATTTGCCCCCAGCGCCCAAAGGAACGTGATGCGTATTTTGCTTTTGGAAGATGACAGCCAGCTTGGCCCGTGGATCGTGAACGGTCTGCGCGAAGAAGGCCATGTCGTCGATCATTTTGCCGACGGCAAAGACGCGTTGATCGCGGCGATGGGGCAGGAATTTGACCTGCTGATCCTGGACCGCATGGTGCCCAGCCTGGATGGTCTGACGGTTTTGAAATCCCTGCGGGCCTCGAAAAACACCACCCCCGCCCTGTTTCTGACCGCCCTGGCAGAGGTCGACGCAAGGGTCGAGGGCTTTGACGCCGGGGGCGATGATTATCTGACCAAGCCCTTCGCCTTTGCCGAACTGTCCGCGCGCGTCAGCGCCTTGGGCCGGCGCCGTGACAGCGCGGATGCCCCCGAAGCCGCCCCCACAGTTCTGCGCCACGGCGACCTGACCCTTGATCTGCTATCGCGGCGCTGCGAACGGCAGGGCCAAGCGATTGATCTGATGGCCAAGGAATTCAAATTGCTGGAATATTTGATGCGCAGGCCTGGCCGTCTGGTCACACGCACCATGCTGCTGGAACAGGTCTGGGACATGAGCTTTGATCCAACCACCAGCGTCGTTGAAACCCATATCAGCCGTCTGCGTGCCAAGATCGACAAACCGTTTGAACAAGCCTTGCTGCGCACGCGTCGGGGGGAAGGCTATGTCTTTGGTGGCTAATCCCACAGACCCGTTCCGCTGGCTTCTGCGCTCCTCGATTCTGCGCCTGTCTGCCCTTTTATCCACCATCTTTGCCCTGGGCTTTGTGGTCGCGATCTTTTTGGCGCTGACCCTTGGCCAACGCGCGAATGAACGTCGCCTGGACACCGCTCTGACCGCCTTAGCTCAATCCGGCCCGATAACTGAAACCCGATCAGATAGCGCCGCGTTTATCTTGCGCCCTATGGGGGATCTGTCCGGGCTGCCGGACCCAATTCAGCGCGCATCCGCGCGTGGTGGCGGCACGGTGGATCTGCGAAATGACTACTTTCGATCCGACATCTGGCGCGTTCTGGTCACCCTCGACAGTGCGGGCAGCCCGGTGTTGGTGGCCCTGCCAATCGAAAACAGCGCGGACGCGCGCGAATTGCAAAGCCAGATCCTGTGGACCACGGCTTTCATCGTCATCTTCGCCACCCTGTCCATTGGCCTCTGGGCCGGTCTTTTGGCCCAGCGCCGCTTGATCCGGATTAATCGAACATTGGGCCATCTGGCGACCGGCGATCTGACCGCCCGGACGGGCAACGACCAATCCAAAGATGATCTGGACGACATCGCCCATAACCTCGACCAAACCGCCGCCGAAATCGAGCGTCTGGTGACCCAGACCCGCCATCTAAGCGCCAGCATCGCCCATGATCTGCGCACCCCCTTGGCACGGCTTCGGGCCCAGCTGGAAATGCTGCCCGACGGCGAAGAACGCGGTGCCGCGCTAGAGGAAGCAGGCCGTCTGGCCAGCATCTTCGACACCATCATGCGCGTCGCCCGGATCGAGGCGGGCCATGGCCGCGACGGGTTCGAACTGGTTGATCTGGGCGAGCTGACCACAGATCTGGCCGAAACCTTTGGCCCCGTGGTCGAAGACGCGGGCAAAACCCTTGCGCTGGATATCAGCGTCCCCGCCACCATTCAGGCCGACAAGGGCATGTTGATCCAGGCCACGGCCAACCTGATCCAGAACGCAATTGTCCACGGGGGTGATCAAATCACGCTTTGTGTCGATGGCAAGCAGCTGGGCGTCGCCGATAATGGCCCCGGCGTGGATCCCGACCGGTTTGACGACATCATCAAGCCCATGGTCCGTCTGGACGCCGCCCGCAGCACCCAAGGGTCAGGGCTTGGCCTGGCGCTTGTGCGCGCTGTGGCCGACCGCCATGGCGCACAGCTGGAACTGGCACAAAACCAACCCACTGGTTTGAAAGTATTTCTGCGGTTTACAGAATTGTAAGGTTCGGGTCAGGCAAGGGTAAAACAGCCCCCCCATATTCTAATCATCGAAACACAAGATGAATAGGAAAACCCAAATGACCAACCTGATCAACACCGTCACATCCGCCGTCTCTAACACCGTACTGTTCGCCGCTGGCGTCGTCATGGCAGGTCTGGGCTTTGCCTTTGTCGGCACCCTGGCCTTGTTCGCCCTGATGGCCGTCGGGGTCGCGATGATCGCTTCGCCCTTCATCCCGCAGGTTCAAGCCGAAGCCAAAGCCGCTGACGCCGACTTAGCCGCCTGATCCAAGCGCCCGGAAAGGCAAAGACCATGACGACCCCCGAAAACACCCCTGTCGCTGAAAAACCCCATGGCTTTGTCACCAAAGGTATCCACTGGCTGTCTCTTTTGCTGATCGGCTACGGATACCTGAAGGGCCTAAACAATGTGAACCAATTGTCGGACCCCGCATTGTTCTGGTTCGAGGTCGCCTTTGCCGCCGCTCTGGGCCTTTTGTTCGCCTTCCGCCTGTTCTGGACCAAGAAGATCGCAGGTGCCACACGCCTGCCGGACCACGCCCCCAGGTGGGAACATTTCGCCTCTCGCTTCGTCCACTACGGGCTTTATGCGTCGGTGTTCACAATCGTCGGGACGGGCCTTGCCATCGCCTGGGGTTTTGCCGCCCCCTATCTGGGCCGCTGGTTCATCAACCCAATGATCGCCCTGCACGAGGTCGCCCTAACCGCCCTGCCCGTGTTGATCCTGGCCCATGTGGCAGGCGCACTGTGGCACAAGTTCATCCGCCGCGACGGTGTACTGGAAAGCATGACAGGAAAGCTAACTATGTAAGACAAACCCCTCCATCGATCCCTCCCAGGGCCGCATGACAAATGGATCATGCGGCCCAAACTTTTTCAGACGACCCCGCCAGCCTATCCGTCCCGGTTGGGTTTTTGATCCATCTTCGGCAGGGTCGCATCAATATTCAGACCAATGCTTTCCCCGATCTTTTGCAACGCAGGCAAGGACACCGCCATATCCATGATCGCGTCCACGGTCTGGTTCACGGGCGAACTGCCAGCACCGCCAGAGCCCCTTTCCAGCCCGCTCATCTGATTGATCGAAATGCCGGTGATCTTTTCTGCCGGCTTGACCATTTCGGCAACGATCTTGGGCAGCGCTTGCAACCGGGCCAGTTCCAGCTCCATCGCCACCTGCGCGTCCGAGCGTGCATTTTCCGCGTTGATCTGAGCCAGGCTCGCTTCGGTTTCGGCCAGCTTCACCGCCTTCACGGCTTCGGCCTCTTCGCGCTTGGCCGCAGCCTTGTCAGCCGCTGTCGCCTTGTCGCTCGCCGCGGTGATCTGCGCCTTTGCGGCCAAAGCTTCGGCCTGTTCCTGCGCCACAACCAGCGCCAGCGCTTTGCGCCGTTCGGCCTCGGCCATCTGGCGGGCGGTCTGCACAGCCTCGGCCGCTTTGACCGCATCAATCCGTGCGGCATCCGCATCGGCATGGGCGCGGCTTTCCTCCTGGGATTTGGCGGCAAATGTAATCGCGCGGTCTTGTTCCGCCACCTCTACCGCAAGCGCTTGGGCAATCTCGGCCGTGCGCAAGGTTTGTTCCTTGGCGATATCAGCTGCGGCAATGTCTTGTTCCATCTGGATCCGCGCCTGCGCCGCAGACCGTTCGCTGTCTGCTTTCCGGGCGGCAATTTCCGAAAGCTGTGCTGCCAGCAAGGTTTCAACTTCTTGGGTTTGCGCGATCTCGGCTCGCCTTTGATCCAGGTTAATCTCTAGCTTGCGACGCTCAGATTCCATCGCCGCCCGGGCAACGCTGACCTGACTGCCGCCTTCAATCTCGGCCCGTTCCTTTTTGGATTTCGCAATCACCTCGGCCAGTTTGCGCATCCCCACCGCATTAAACGCGTTGTTTTCGTCCAGTGCGGCGAAAGGCGTTTGATCAAGGGCCGTCAGGGATACGGAATCAAGCTGCAGGCCGTAATTGGCCAGGGGTTCGGTCAGAACCTCGCGCACCTGTTTGACAAAGCTGGCACGGTTTTCGTGCAGCTCGTCCATGGTCATTTGCGCCGCCACTGCCCGCAACGCATCAATCATCATCCCGTCAATCAGGCCCTTCAGCTGATCGGGCTGAAACACCCGTTTGCCCAAGGTTTGCGCCGCCCTTGTGACCGCGCCGTCGTTAGGCGAAACGCTGGCGTAGAATTCAGCCCCCACATCGACCCGAAGCCGGTCCTTGGTGATCAACGAAGATTCGCCCGCCCGCGCAACATCCATACGCAAGGTCTGCATATTCACGCGATTGATCTCGTGGAAAAACGGCACCGCCAGGGTTCCCCCGTCGATCACAACGCGCCGCCCCCCAAGCCCCGTGCGCACCAAGGCGACCTCGTTCGTGGCCCGTTGGTAAAAGGCAGCGGTCAGGGCAATCACAGCCGCCGCAATGATTAAAATGATAACAATCCAAGCGAGTGCAGACATGAATTGGCCTCCCTATGATGACAGCCCGTGCATCTCGCACAGGATGTTTGATGACATGCCGCCGTCGGCAGGAATATTGGTGCCGCGGATCCAGGCCGTCATATCCGACAGCAAAAACGCGACGATGGGTGCAAGATCTTGGGGCGTGCCCGGGCGGTCCATGATCCGCGCATCCTCTTCGGCCCGCGCCCCCAGAGTTTCCAGAAAGTCCCCCAGGATCGGGGTGTCGACAGGGCCGGGACTGATCGTGTTCATCCGAATGCCCCGGTCACGCAAGGTCCACCGGTTCTGCATCGTCCAGGTGATCAGCGCTTCTTTGGAAAAGAAATAGCTGCGCCCGCCTTGATTGGTGATCTGATGATCCGCCGCAAACCGCGCCGCATCGTCGACATGGACGGCTTCACTGGCGCGGATCGCGGCAATCGCATCCGGCCAGCCAAACCCAGCAAGAGAGGCCAAGTTCACAATGCTGGCCCCTTCGTTCAGCTTTGGCATCAACCCAAGGGTCAGGTGTTTCAGCCCAAACAGATTGACCGCCAGCACCTTGTCCGCAGGCGCGGTCGGCGGCAGGCCCGCAATATTGGCGATCCCATCAATGCCCTTTGGCAAAACGTCGATCAGCGCGTCAATCGTGGCCCCGTCCGACAGATCGGCGCGGTAAAACTCTTCGACATGATCAAACCGCTTTGTCAAATCCACCCCCAGCACCTTGGCCCCCATGGCTGTGCAGACCCGGGCCGTTTCCAACCCGATCCCCGAGGCCGAGCCGGTCACAACAATTGTTTTGCCCTTCAGCAAAGGCGCGCGTTCCCAGGTCATCTTAAAACACCGGCGGGAACGGGCGGCCGCCACGATCCAGCGTGATCCAGCGCGTTTCGGTAAAGGTTTCCATCGACCATTTGCCCCCGTGCTTGCCCACACCAGACGCCTTGCTGCCGCCAAACGGGACATGAGGCTCGTCATTCACCGACGAGCAATTCACATGACACATGCCGGTTTCCAGCTGGCGCGACAGCTCTAACGCGCGGTTTTCGTCCGCCGTGATGATGCCGCTGCTTAGGCCGTATTCCGTGTCATTGTTCAGGGCCACGGCCTCGGCATCGGTGCGAAACGGCACGACAACGGCCACGGGACCAAAGGTTTCATCCTGCCACACCGCCATGTCCGGGGTCACATCGGTCAGGATCGTGGGTTCGACAAACCGGTCCCAAACGCGCCCGCCCAGCACCGCCTTGGCCCCTTTCGCCAAAGCATCTTCGATCTGAAACTTCACGCGGGCAACCTGCCGGTCATTGATCAAAGGGCCGATCACATTGCCTTTGTCAGCGGTATCCCCGGTTTTCAGCTTGGCCGCCCGCGCCACGAACTGACGCAGGAAATCTGGATAGATGCTTTCCTGAACCAGCACCTTTTCCACCGACATACAAATCTGGCCCTGATGCATGAAGCTGCCGAAACTCGCGGCCGAGGTCGCGCGTTCCATATCCGCGTCCTCCAGCACGATCAGGCTGTCTTTGCCCCCCAGCTCTACACAGGCTTTTTTCAGATGCGCCCCGGCTTTGGCGGCGATCTGGCGGCCCACAGGGGTTGATCCGGTGAAAGACACGCCCTTAACGGCCGGGTTTTCCACCAGCTCGTCGCCCATCTCGGCCACCCGGTCCCGCGAACAGGTCACGACATTGAACGCCCCTTTTGGGACGCCCGCCTCCTCCATAACCTCGGCAAAGAACAAGCCGCCCGCATAGGGCGTATCTTCGGACGGTTTCAGAACAATCGTGTTGCCCGCAGCCAGCGGAAAGGCAAAGCCGCGTGCCGTTAGAATACCGGGCATATTCCACGGGCTAATGACGGTGACGACCCCCATTGGGACCCGTTCGACCATCGAAACCTTGCCATGTTGGGACGGCAACAACTCGCCGACCGAGCCATAGCACATGGCAGCAGCGGCACGGAACACCTCGGGCACATAGCCTGCCTCGAACATGCCTTTGCCAAACCAGCCGCCCCCTTCGGCCTGAGCGGCCGCGACATAGTCCATTTTGCGGGCCTCCCAGATCTCGGCCGCTTTCAGCAAAATCTTGGCGCGGTCTTGGAAATGCAGCGCGGCCCAGGCCGGGAACGCGGATTGGGCCGCCGCAATCGCATCGCGCGCCTCGGCCCGCCCGCCATCCGGGACCTGCGCCCAAACATCCCCGGTCGATGGGTTGATGTCGTCGAAACTGGCGCCCGAGGACACCCAGTTTCCCCCGACAAACATACCTTTGATCTGCATGGATGTATCAAGCATCTGATTTCCTTTCAAAACCGCTGCCATCTGGCTGGCGGCGATACACTTCAACCCGCGGGGCGCGGTAAACTTCGATAACGGGGCGCGGCTTGGCCTCGGGCACCGGGTCCGGGATCGGCGCGGGCGCAGGGCGGCGCCCTAACGGTTGCGTTTTGGGGCGGTTGCGCGCCAGGGCGGCACTGCGTTCAATCTCGGCCAGGGTGGCGGCCAGGCGATCTTGGGGCATCTCTACGCTGCTCGGCCCGGTTTTTTGCGCCTTGGCCCGAACGGCCTGACTGCTGGCAGAGGCAACCAGATCAGACACAGACCGGCCCAAAATAGCGTCTGCCGATTGGGTTTGCACGCTGCGCGGACGGATCGCGAATGACGGGGCGACCGGTTCGTCTTGCACAGCGACAGGCTGTTCTGTTGCCGCATCCTGACCGCTGCCCACCCCAAGATAGGCCGCCTGAACCGCCGGGTCGCGCATCAGGTTTTCCGCACTGTCCTCATGCACAACATGCGCGTTTTCAATCAGATAGCCTCGGTCCGCGATGGCCAGCGATTGCTTAGCGTTTTGTTCCACCATCAGCACCCCGATGCCCAGCGCCCGCACCCGAGCCAGGTTTTGAAACAGCTCTTTGGACAGCAAGGGCGACAACCCAAGCGAAGGCTCGTCCAGCGTCAGGATTGTCGGGTTGGACATCATCGCGCGGCCAATGGCGACCATCTGCTGTTCGCCCCCCGACATGGTGCCGACGATCTGCTTGCCCCGTTCGTGCAGCTTGGGAAACAGATCATAGACCCGCTCCAAGGCCGTCCTTTCACCGTCCCGCGCCCGCGCTGTATAGGCCCCAAGCGTCAGGTTTTCACGAACCGACAGGTCTGGGAACACGCCGCGCCCCTCGGGCACCAAAGACAGCCCCGCATCCACGGTTTTGTTAGCAGGCATGGGGGCAAGACTGGTTCCATCCAAGCGGATATCGCCTTCGACCACGCCTTCACAAATGCCACTGGCCGCCTTTAGCAAGGTTGATTTCCCGGCCCCATTCGCCCCCAGAATGACCACAATCTCGCCCTTGGCCACAGTGACCGAGGCTTTGTCCAAAGCCCGGTGCTGGCCGTATCTGACACTGACGTTTGACAGCTCAAGCATCGTCGTCTCCCAGATAGGCGCGGATAACCTCTTTGTCGGACAGAACTTCGCTGGGCGTGCCTTGGGCAATCTTGGCCCCGGCCGCCATGACAACACAGCGGTCACATAGCGACCGGATCGCATCCATCACATGTTCAACCAGAATGATCGTGCGGCCTTCGTCACGCAGAGATTTGATCAATGTGATCCCGATCTGCAGCTCCGTCGGGTTCAGCCCCGCCAGCCACTCATCCAGCAGCAGCACTTTGGGGTCGCTGGCCAAACAGCGCGCCAGCTCTACCCGTTTTGTGTCGATATAGGTCAGCTGGCCCAGGGCCATGTCCCCCTTGCCGCCCAACCCGACCTTTTCCAGCAGCATTTCCGCATGATCGTAAGCGTCACGCCCCCAACGGCGGCGATGGCCAAAGACAGCCCCCGCAACCACGTTTTCGCGCACATTCATCGACGCCAGCAATCGCACCAACTGAAACGTCCGGCTAACGCCTTTGCGGTTGATCGTCTGGGCGGGTAGCCCCGATATCCGGCTGCCCCACAAAGACACGCTGCCCGAGGACAACGGCAAAGCCCCCGACACCAGGTTCAACGTCGTCGATTTGCCAGACCCGTTGGGGCCCAGCAGGCCGACCACTTCTCGTTCGGCCACGTCGAAATCCATGGCATTGACCGCAACCAAGCCGCCGAACCGCTTGGTCACACCCCGCAATGATAGAACCGAGCTCGCCATGCTACACCGCCCCCGTCTTGTTGATCCGGTGCAATACGGCGTCCAGCAGCCCGACAAACCCTTTGGGCAGCAAATAGACGATCACCAGGAACGCGATGCCGATCACCAGGGTCGTTTGGTTGGGAAAGTTCGAAGACACGGCTTCCAGCAAAAAGGTAAAGGGAATGACCCCGACCAATGGCCCCCACAGACGCGACGCCCCCCCAAGCAGGGCCATAATCACCACCTGAAACGACAGGATCGGGGCAAAAGCCAAAGACGGCTCGATATAAACATAGCGGGGCGCAAGGATCGCGCCGGTCATAGCCGCAACTGCGCCCGGCACCATGAACAACAGCACTTTCGCCCGCGCCGTGTTGATGCCGGAATGGGCCGCAACCGTTTCGTCATCGCCAATGATCCGCAAGGCAAAGCCCAACCGGGATCGCCCGATCATCCAGCCCCCCAGCAGCACCAGCGCCGTCAGCCCCAGCAGCCACCAATAAATGCCCGCCTCGTCCAGATCAGTCAGGACATATAGCCCCTTTTGACCCGAGTTGTTTTGCACCCAAGTGATCGCCTGCCGAACCAGCTCGGCCAGACCAAGGGTAAAGATCACGAAATAAACGCCGGACAACCGCAGCGTCGCCAACCCCACCAGGGCGGCCAAAACCGCGCCGATCCCTCCGGCCAAAATGACCAAAGCCCAGAACGGCAGGGTTTCAATGCCCAGCCCCGTCACATAGGTGCCAACGCCAAAAAACGCGGCCGTGGCCAGGCTGATGTAATGGGTTGGCCCCGAAAACAACGCCCAGGACGTGGCCAATGCCGTGAACATGGCAATCGTCACCCCCAGCCCCAGCCAGTATCCGTTATCGCCAAATGGCAGCAGTGCACAGATCCCAAGCGCCAGGGCCGACAGGCAAAGATTGCGAATATCGGTTGCAGTCAGGCTCATGTCGGTTTCTTTCCGAACAGGCCCTGGGGGCGGAACAGCAAGATGCCCAGAAACATCACATAGGCCGCAGCCAGGGTCAGGCCCGGATCCAGCAGGCTGGCCACCACCGTTTCCAAAATGCCCAGCAGCAATGCGGCCACAATCGTGCCGCGCACGTCGCCGACCCCGCCCATGATCACGATGATCAGCGCCTTCAGTGTAAAGACGACCCCGGTTGATGCGTCCAGCGTCAGATAGGTCGAAATCAGCGCGCCGCCGACGGCTGTCACAGCGCCACCCAAGGCAAAAGCCAGTGCAGACAAATGCTTAACATCAATGCCAACCAAACGGGCCGCGGCAGGGGCCGTCGCGATCGCCCGGATCGAGAGGCCCGGCCGGGACCAGTTCAGCCATAGATAAAGCGCCCCGCAAATCAGAACCGCCATGACAAAGGATATCACCCGGTTCGCGCCATAGGTATTGCCCAGCAGCTCTAGCGGGACGGCCATGAAGCTGTAGGAAAAATAATCCCCGCCAAAAAAGCTTAGCATCAGGCCAACGCCAATAAAGGACAGCCCGAACGTCGCCAAAATACTATCGGTTTCCAGCTGCCCCCGGGTCTTGGCACGGGTGACCAAAGGTTGCAGCATCACGCGGTAGATCAGCCAGTTCAGCGCAAAGGCCAGTGGCGCGACCAAAAAGATCGTCAAAATCGGGCTTAGCTGGGTGGCGGTATAGGCGATAAATGCGAAATAGCCGCCCGCCACCAGAATCTCGCCATTTGCCAGATTCATGATCCGCGCAACGCCGTATTGCAGGTTCAGCCCCATCGCGATCAGCGCATAGGTGCCGCCCAGCAAGATACCTGTGATCAGAATGTCCAAGGGGATATTTCCTTTGTCGGTCAAGCAGGGGCGGCGCAATCGCCGCCCCTTTTGGGATTACTCCCAGCCGTCTTTCAGGATGACAGGCACAGATCCGTCGCGCCCGCGCGATGCAACACCCCGGAACACGCCGCCTTGCCATTGACCCACGGTCCAGAAATCAGCGTTGGAGTTGTTCTCATCAAAGCTGATCGGCCCAAGGATTGTGTCGAAAGAGCTTTCCTTCAGATGCGCCGTCACCTCGGCCCGGTCCAGGCCCACGGCCTCGATGGATTGAGCCAGAATTTCCAGGGCGGCATAGGTCGTGGCCGAGGCCCAGTAATCAGGCTTTTCCCCGGTCACGGCCTCGTGGGCGGCGGCGTATTCTTTGAACGCGTCGCTGTCAGGGTTCACGCCACCCGCACCCAACACGCCTTCGGCAGCAGCACCGAACCGGGCGCCATAGCCCGGGAACGGCGTCGCAACAGCGGTGTAGAATGCCTTCACGTCCAGGTCTTCGATCATCGCTTGTTCGGTCAGCCCAAAGGTGTCGGGCGGGTAGGACCAAGCCACAAACGCGTCTGGTTCAGCCGCAGCAGCCCCTTTGATCACAGGCGACAGATCCTGCGTGCCCAGCGGGTAAGAGGTTTCATAAACAATGTTAAAGCCTGCCTCTTCGAACAAAGGCTTGGCAGCCGTGGCCAGTTCGATGCCAAAGGCGTCGGCCACGTTCACCATGGCAACATTGTCGCCCATCTGACCGGCCGCGCGCATATCGCTTAGAACGCTGACAACATCAGCCGCCAGCGCGGTGGTCGTGCCCAATGTAAAGAACATGTTAGGGAATTTCGCGGCCAGATCCGCCTGCTGATCAGTGATCGCAGACACGGCGATCTGAGGATAGCCATAACGGTCAAACAGCGGCGCTGCGGCCAGGTTCAGACCAGTGCCATAAGGCGCGATGATGAAATGCGCGTCATCCTGGGTCGCCAAGCGCTGCACGGCCTTGATCGTCTCGCCCGGATTTGTCTGATCATCATACTCAATCAGCTCGATCATCATCTGTTCGCCGTCCACGGTCAAACCACCCGCCGCATTGATCTGATCCACCCATAGATAGATCGAGGGCCATTGCGTCACAGCAGCCCCGCCCGCCAATGGGCCTGTTTTCGGCGCGACCGCCCCGATGCGGATAGTTTCGGCGCTGGCAGCGGTGGCTGCAAGCGCGCCTGCAAGTGTCATAGCGCTGACAAGTTTCAGAAATGGTCTACGGTTCATTGCGTATCCTCCCTTTGCAATTTGTCGTGTGGGCCTTAACGCCCGCTGTCTTATAGTTTCGGTGTGTGTCCCGGCTGATGAGTCGCGATCCAACGCAGCTCGGTGAATTCATGAACGGCTTGCGCGCCGCCGAACCGCCCGTAGCCGCTGTTTTTCATGCCCCCAAAAGGCATCGACGCATCATCATGCACCGTCGGCCCATTGATCTGCACAACGCCGTATTCCAGCCGGTCGGCAATGGCCTGGGCCCGGTCCAGATCGCGGGAAAAGACGGCGGCGTTCAGACCGAATTCTGAATCATTGGCAATCGAGACGGCTTCTTCCGCATCCTGAACCCGCATGATGCTGGCCAAGGGGCCAAAGGTTTCTTCCTTGAAAATCCGCATATTGGCGGCGATCCCGTCCAGCAAAGCGGGCTGCATGACGCAGCCGTCGATCTGGCCTCCCACCAAAAGACGCGCGCCTTTGGACACCGCGTCTTCAATCAATCCACTCACCCTTTGCGCGGCATCTGCGGAAATCATCCGGCCCAGAACGGCCTGTTGCTGCACCGGATCGGCGGCGGTGATATGCTGCGCGCGCGCCTGCAGTTTCGCCACAAACGCATCCGCC
>SPJP01000250.1 GCA_006844665.1 Paracoccaceae bacterium | reverse complement strand
ACCATCCTGTCGCTATTGTCGGTCGAGTTTACACCAACCGACGATGGGACCGGTGTCGTTTTGCTAACATTGGCGGGCGACGGCGCGATCCGTCTTCAGGTCGAGGCATTGGAAGCGACCCTGACAGACGTGACCCGCCCCTATATCGCTCCGTCTCGCAAAACGCCCCAGCATCCCGAATAATGTTCTGGCATCCGGGCAAGTTGCAAGCTGTGCCCGCGCGCTTCTGACGGCTTGAGGCTGCCTTCCGCGGGCGCTATGTCTGCTGTCTGAAGGAGAGCCCTATGCCACAATTCCTCGACAGTTTGGATCCCGGTTTCGAAAGCCAATTCGCCCATCTTTTGACGATGAAGCGCGAAGACAGCCCGGATGTGGATGCCATTGTTGCGGATATCATTGCGCAGGTTCGGGCTGACGGCGACGCTTCGGTCATTGCACTGACTGAAAAGTTTGATCGCATCACGTTGACCCCCGAAACACTTGCGTTCTCGGCTGAAGAAATTGCAGCAGAAATCGCGAAAGTCTCCCCGGAAGATCGTGCTGCATTGGAACTGGCCGCGGCCCGTATTCGCGCCTATCACGAACGCCAGCGCCCGGTTGACGAAAGCTGGATAGACGAGTCCGGGGCGCAGCTGGGATGGCGCTGGACGCCTGTTTCGGCCGCCGGTCTTTACGTGCCGGGCGGGCTGGCAAGCTACCCGTCGTCGGTTCTTATGAACGCTATTCCGGCCCAGGTGGCAGGGGTAGAACGACTGGTCATTGCGGTGCCGACGCCAGACGGGATCACCAATCCGCTTGTGTTGCTGGCCGCGCAAATTGCCGGTGTTGATACGATCTACCGGATTGGCGGGGCCCAAGCGATTGCAGCGTTAGCCTACGGGACGGACACGATCCAACCCGTTGATAAAATCACCGGCCCCGGCAACGCCTTCGTGGCGGCTGCCAAACGTAGGGTCTTTGGCCAGGTTGGCATTGATATGATCGCTGGCCCGTCCGAGATTTTGGTGATTGCGGATAAAGACAATGATCCCGATTGGATTGCCGTCGATTTGCTAAGCCAGGCCGAACATGACGAAAGCGCCCAGTCCATCCTGATCACGGATGACGCGGATTTCGGCAAAGCCGTCGCATTGGCCGTCGAAAAACGTCTGGAAACCCTGGAACGCCGCGCGATTGCGGGCGCAAGCTGGAAAGAGTTCGGGGCCATCATTAAAGTTAAAGACATGGCCGAGGCGGCCACTTTGTCTAATAGAATAGCGCCCGAGCACTTGGAGCTTTGCGTCGCGGATCCAGAAGCTCTGTCCGAACAGATCACCCATGCAGGGGCGATCTTCCTGGGCGCATGGACCCCAGAAGCCATCGGCGACTATGTCGGCGGCCCGAACCACGTCTTGCCCACCGCACGCTCGGCCAGGTTCTCGTCCGGATTGTCGGTGATGGATTTTGTCAAACGAACGACACTGGCCAAAATGACGCCCGGCGCGTTGGCAGCCATTGGCCCAGCGGCAGAGCGCTTGGCCCAATCGGAAAGTTTAGAAGCCCACGGCCTAAGCGTTCGTGCTAGGCTGGATAAAATTAACAGTGGGGGCATCTGATGGGGCGCATCAGTCATATTAATATAGATGAAAGTGGCCTCATTCGTCCAACGGCAGAGATTGAACAAGAGCGCAAAGTCGCGATTTTCGATTTGCTGGAAGACAACTCTTTCACCTTACCCGCCCGCGAAGGCCGCGAGGTTCCCGAGGGCCCATATCGGTTGAACCTTGCGATCAAAGACAAACGCCTGGTGTTCGATATCGCAACCGAGGCCGAGCAGCCCGCCGGTCAGTTTCTTCTATCGCTTGGGCCGTTTCGGCAGGTGGTGAAGGATTATTTCCAGATTTGCGAAAGCTATTTTGACGCCGTAAAAACCATGCCCCCCAGCAAGATCGAAGCGATCGACATGGCCCGACGCGGCATCCACAACGAAGGGGCCCGAATTCTTCAAGAACGCCTTGAAGGCAAGGCAGAGGTCGACAAAGACACTGCAAGGCGGCTGTTCACCCTTATCTGCGTTTTGCATTTCGGGAACTGAAGGGGTGGGCGGCGAACTTCCCGGATCGGTCCTGTTTTGTTGTGACCACAACGCCATTCGCTCGCCGATGGCCGAAGGCCTTATGAAGAAATTCTACGGCCAAAGCACCTATGTGCAATCGGCTGGGATAAAGAATGATCTGGATATTGACGGGTTTGCCGTCGCCGTCTGCGAAGAAATCGGGATAGAGCTTAGCCGCCACCGCACCCGCACGTTCGAAGAAATGCAGGAATGGGGCGATGACCTGTCTGGCTTTGATCTGGTTGTAGCGCTTAGCCCCGCCAGCCAGCGCCAAGCATTAGAACTTACGCGCTATTTTCACCTAGAGGTCGAATATTGGCCCATCATGGACCCGACCGGCCTGTCCGAGCACAGAGAAGGCAAACTGGTGGCTTATCGAAACGCCCGGGATCAAATTAGTGACCGCCTTCTGGCCAGGTTCGGCCCGCCAACAGTCCCGCAGACATGACGGTCAAACTGTACCTTCTAGAAGGGAAAAGGCTTGTTGCGGAACTAGACAAGCTCGCGGCCCTGCGGATCACCGTGTTTCGGGACTGGCCGTATCTATATGACGGTGACCTCAATTATGAGCGTGACTATCTAAGGGTCTACACCGAACACGATTCCTCAGTCGTTATGGCGGCCTGTGACGGTGACACAATGGTGGGTGCAGCGACCGGGGCAAGCATGTTGGACCATGCTGATGACTTCGCGGATGCCTTTGACGTGCCGCCTGTTCCGTTCAAAGACATGTTCTACTGTGCTGAATCTGTTCTTTTGCCCGCCTATCGGGGCCACGGTTTGGGGCACGCCTTTTTCGATGCCCGCGAAGCACACGCCCGAACGCTCGGCGCACAGTATTCCGCATTTTGCTCGGTTCTTCGTGCGGACGATCATCCCTCGCGCCCCTCTGATCCCCGCGATCTCGGCCCGTTCTGGCGCAAGCGTGGCTATGAAGCTATCGCAGGGGCCGTTGCCGAATTCAGCTGGAAAGACGTCGACCAACCCGCCGAGACCCTGAAAAAACTGCAATTCTGGGGCCGACGGCTGTAAAGAAACGTGTTTTCACGCTACGTTTCGCGACCTGCGCGCGATGGAGCCTTGAAAACCGGCTAGAATAGGCGCATCTACCGCTCGCGTCCGAATGTGTGGGCGTCCAAACTTACGGAGTGACCATGGCCAAGGAAGAACTGCTCGAATTCCCCGGTGTCGTTAAGGAACTCTTGCCGAACGCGACATTTCTGGTCGAGCTGGAAAACGGCCATACGATCATCGCTCACACGGCAGGAAAAATGCGCAAGAACCGCATCCGCGTTCTGGCAGGTGATAAGGTACAAGTCGAGATGACGCCTTATGACTTGACCAAAGGGCGTATCAACTACCGCTTTAAATAAGCCATGCCCAAGCTGATCCTGGGGTCGGCCAGCCCGCGCAGACGGGAATTGCTGGCCCAGATCGGTGTGGTGCCAAGCGGCGTCCGCCCCGCAGATATTGACGAAACACCTTTGCGGGATGAACTTCCGCGACCGTATTGTATGCGGATCGCCCAGGGCAAAGCCGCAGCTTTGGCCCCAGCCCCAGACGAGGTTATCCTTTGCGCGGATACGACCGTCGCTGTGGGCCGCCGCATTTTGGGCAAACCCAAGGACGCGGCCGAGGCCGAAGCTTTCCTGCGTTTGATGTCGGGGCGCAGGCATAAAGTCGTCACATGCGTCGTAGTCCGCAGCCCAGATGGCTTATGGCAACGCGAATCCGTGACCAGCCTGAAAATGCAGCAGCTAAGCGATGCTCAGATCGCGGGCTATCTTGCCACCAATGATTGGCAGGGCAAGGCGGGTGGCTACGGTATTCAGGGACCTGCGGGCGCATTCATTCCGTGGATACAAGGCTCGTACACCGGCGTTGTTGGGCTGCCACTGGCAGAAACCGCCCAGTTGTTGCGCCATGTAGGAGTACTCTGATGAAAGGTCGCGTCGTCGCCCTGGACCGTATCGATGGTCGTGAAGTTGCAGCACTCATGGTCGATGGCCAGTTACAGGACGTGTTCTTTGATGCCCCCGAAGATCGGGTCGGCGTCGGGGCTGTTTTCCGGGGCAAAGTCGGTCGTCCGATGAAAGGGCAGGGGGGGCTTATGGTCTCGCTACCCGATGGAATGTCTGGCTTCTTAAAGGGGGCCAAAGGGCTGTCCGACGGCCAGGCAGTGTTGGTCCAAGTGTCTGGCATTGCTGAAAAAGGCAAGGCCTTGCCTGTGACCGAACGGCTGTTGTTCAAAGGCCGCTACGCCATTGTCACCCCAAAGGCGCGCGGGCTGAATATTGCACGATCTATCCATGACGAAGAAGACCGCGGTCGATTGCGCATTCTTGCAGAAGAAGCCATGGACGGCGCTGACGAGGGGTTCGGCGTGATCATCAGGTCCGCCGCTGCCGGTACAGATGACGAGGTGTTGCTTTCCGAGCTGACCGAGCTTCGCGCCTTGGCAGAAGCTGTCTTTGCCGATGCCTCAGGCGGGCCCGAACTGTTGGTGGCCGAACCCGGTGCCCATCACATGGCATGGCGCGATTGGTCTTTCCCCGATCCTGATGCTGTCGAAGACTACGAAGGCTGCTTTGAAAATCTCGGCATCCTTGATGCGCTTGATCAAGCCTATTCTGGGCGATGGGCCCTGCCAAATGGCGCGTGGATCGAAGTTGAATCGACCAAGGCCCTTGTTGCCGTCGACGTCAATACCGGCAGCGACACGTCGCCTGCCGCGGCCACAAAGGCAAACCTCGCCGCCGCCCGCGCCTTGCCCCGCGCGCTGCGCCTGCAAGGCTTGGCCGGCCAGATCACGATGGACCCGGCTCCAATGCCCAAGAACGACCGCAGACGGTTCGAAGATGCCTTGCGATCGGCCTTCAAAGCCGACAGCGGCGAAACGGCCTTGGCAGGTTGGACCCCTTTGGGCCATTATGAGCTACGACGTAAACGCGACCGCATCCCTTTGTCAGAGCTCTATAAACCATGACTTGCCCCATCTGCGCAAAATCACCGGCTGTTCCAAAGTATAAACCGTTTTGTTCCCGCCGCTGTGCGGACGAGGACCTGTCAAACTGGCTAAGCGGCAGCTACGCGATCCCAGCCGCACCAAACGAGGAAGAGGGCGAGGTCGACTTGCCCACGCACACGGACCCGACGCGTCACTAAAGGTTCTCTTTGATGAACTATTTCAAATAGTTGGAGCTTTAGATGGCAGTGCGGAAGAACCTCGTGAAGTCGGATTGAAAACAATCACTTTTTTGCTAAATCCCCCTTGCCTCTGCTGACGCACAAGACTAGAAGAACCCGACCCCAGACTGGTAAGCCAGTCAAACAAGTGCCCGGGTAGCTCAGGGGTAGAGCAGTGGATTGAAAATCCTCGTGTCGGTGGTTCGATTCCGCCCCTGGGCACCACTAAATCAAGCAAAATAAATGACTTAAAGAATGCCAACATGTGTCGGTGTTCC
>SPJP01000185.1 GCA_006844665.1 Paracoccaceae bacterium | reverse complement strand
CCCATAATTGTAGGATCTACCACCCTAGCGGGATGCGGATCTGGCCGGATAGCTTTGGGTGTAGAACAAGTGCACACCATATTGCGCGACGCGGTTATATTGACGTGACCAGCTGGGGCTCACTGCATTTGTGTGGTAATGCGTGGCACCGTGGGTCAGCGTCCGTGGCAGGCCATCAATCGACCGGCGTGCGATCTTGCCAACACTGGCCCATGCCGCTTGATCATTGATCGCTTCGGGCTTGCCGTCACATGTATAGCTGAACTGGCAGGCATGTCTGCGGCCGGTGCCCTGGTTCACAACCGAACAAATCGTGTTGGGATAATTGTTTGCGTCAACGCGGTTCAAAATTACCTCGGCCACAGCAAACTGGCCTTTGACGGTTTCACCGCGAGCTTCAAAATACAAAGCCTCGGTCAAGCATTGCCATTCCGAATTCCCGGAGGCGGTCCGCTGGCTGTTCACCCACTGCTTTGTATAGGAAAACCCATTGGGCAACCCAGCCGCGGTGGCCGTACGGGACAAACTGGTCAGTTGTTGCAGCCGAGCGCTTGAAACAGAATTCAATCCTGTTTGTTCACCTGCAAAAAGAGAGCTCATTTGGACTTCTAGCGCCGCTATCGGGCTGGTGCTTGAACTGGCAGTAACATCGGCATTGGCAGCTCCGATGAAAAATGCACAGCCCACGATGGCAGCTATCGTGTGCTTATATAACAATGTTTCGACCTCGGTCGTTGGTTTTGTGGCACCGACATCCCCATGTGCGGCTTGACATCAGGTGGTAAGGGCGGAAACAGGCTTGGAATAGGCGCGAATGGGGCAACTCGTTGACATTGTGGCGGCACAGCCACAGGATTCTGCCTTAGTTAACCATCCGTTACCGAGGTCGGGCTACGGAAGACACGCCCTAATAGGTTGAATCTTCTCGGTTTTTGCTCGGATGGAGCATCTGTTAGCGCCAAATGTGCAGCCGCCAAGCGCGCAACAGGTACTCGGAAGGGCGAACAGCTGACATAGGTGAAACCGGCTTTCCGGCAGAAATCAATCGAATCGGGGTCACCGCCATGTTCGCCACAAACAGACAAAGTAAGATCTGGCTTCAATGCACGGCTACGGTCTGCCGCAATAGTCAGCAACTCGCCCACACCGTCCACATCTAACGTGTGGAATGGATCTTCCGGAAACACGCCCTGGGTAACGTATTCCCCCATGAAGCGCCCGGCGTCATCGCGACTAAGACCATAGGTCATTTGCGTCAGGTCATTGGTACCGAAAGACAGAAAGTCGACCTGCCCTGCAATATCCCCAGCCCTCAATGCGGCCCGAGGCGTTTCGACCATCACGCCCAAACGATATTCGAACGTGGTTTCCGTTTCTGACCGGACCTCGGCTGCAACGGCATCGATTCTCGCGCGGACCAGTTCAACCTCGCGCTTGGCTGAAACCAACGGGATCATAACTTCGGGCACGATAGACGCACCGCGTCGCGCGGCAAGGACTGTTGCTTCAAAGATCGCTCGGGCTTGCATGTCGTAGATCTCGGGAACCGTGATCCCAAGACGCACGCCGCGCATTCCCAGCATCGGGTTGAACTCTTGCAGTTCAGACACGCGGTGGGTCACCACAGACAGCGGCAAGTCCAAAGCTTCTGCTAGCGCCCGAATACCGTCACGCGAATGGGGCAAGAATTCATGCAAAGGCGGATCGAACAATCGAATGCTGACGGGCTGACCGCGCATGATTTCGAAAAGCTTTAAGAAGTCTTCGCGCTGCATAGGCAACAAGCGTTCTAAAGAAGCCGCGCGCTCTTTCTGAGTTTCCGAGAATATCATTTCTCGCATCAGGGTCAGGCGGCCTTCCTCAAAGAACATATGTTCCGTACGGCACAGCCCAATGCCCTTGGCTTCAAACAGGCGGGCAGTTTCTGCATCCGCCGGGGTATCCGCATTGGCCCGAACATCAATGTCGCGCGCCTGATCGGCCCAGGACATCAAGGTCCGAAACGCACCGTCCAGGGCCGCTTCATCCAATGAAACAGCCCCCAACAATATTTCCCCGGAAGACCCGTCTAGGGTGATCTCCGCTCCTTCGCTCAGATTGGTTCCATCGGCCAGTTTTAGCGTCTTAGCCCGTGCATCAATTGTGATTTCGTCCACGCCAACCACACATGGCACCCCTAGCCCGCGCGCGATCACCGCCGCGTGGCTGGACATGCCGCCACGTTCCGTCAGAACCGCGTCCGCTGAATGCATACCACGGATGTCCTCGGGCGAGGTTTCGCGGCGGACCAAAACGCAGGCTTCCCCCCGCGACGCATATTCTTGGGCCGCAGTGGCCGAAAACACGATCTTTCCCGTTGCGGCACCCGGGCTGGCGGCGATGCCCTTGGCAATCGCACTGCGCTCAACGCTTGGCGCTACCTGGCGGTGCAACAATTCAGACAAGGCGCGGGGTTCGATCCGCAACAGGGCGTCTTCGTTGCTAATGATCCCTTGTTCGGCCAAGCTAACCGCGATCCGCACCGCTGCCCTAGAATTTCTTGGCACGCGCACGGCATCCAAAACGCTCAGCTTTCTGTTGGTCAGCGTAAATTCGACCTTCATCTCTTCGCGCAAACCCACACGCAAACGGTCACTGGCGGCCAGCAGTTGCTCCATCGCTTCAGGGGCGAGTTCTTCCAGCGAAAGGCCTCGGCTGTCAGAAGACAAGTAATACGCCCCATCCCGTTCCATCACATCGCCACCTGTGTTTTGGCTGACATAGCGGCCAGTGATCCGGGGCATTCCTGTGGTCGAGGATACAAACTGAATGATGCCGGAACCACTTTCCTGTTCGCCCATGGCCAAAGACATTTGTTGCACAACCAGCCCAAGCCCGGCCCCTTCCGGCGCGCCGCGCGCCTGGCGCAGCAAACGCGCACTGGTGCTGTCCCAAGCCCGCGCCATGGAGCGCAGAATATGGGTCAGCTGCTCGGCAGGGTTCTGGGGGAAGTCTTCGTCCATCTCATGAGCGTAAGCTTCTTGAGCTGCGGCCAATGCCGATTGCGATGGGGATTCCTGAATTGGGAATTCTTCTGGATCAAGCCGCGCGACTTCGACCGCATAGTTATGGATAAACCTTAGATACAGGCTACGGGCAGCATCCGCGCCCAATTTGTCGGACAAGCGCACCAATTGGGCGTCGTTCATGCCCACGTCCAAAACGGCCCCCGGACCGCCCCATTCTGACATTTCAGGGCTGGGCCTGACAGAAACCAAAGGATCGGGCCCGAAATAAGACAACAGCTCGGCACTGTCGAAATGCTTGCCCGCAGCAATCCCGCGCACAGTGTCAAAGGACAGCGCGATGGTCTTTGGAACCGGCATTCCAAGGCGTATCAGGCGCTGCAAACATTTCGCCCGTGCGCCGTGGGACGCAACCGACATTGCGGCTGTTTGGGTTATCTCAATATAATCAACACCATTCTGCACTGCAGCACTCCTAGAATCGCTTGGATCATAGGCTTGCGAACGGGCCGTGCATAGGGAAACGTCACTTTTGCAACACGATTATGACAGCCGAAGCGGTTCATCGCGCCCGGCAGGCAGGCCGGGCGCGATAGGCTTAACCTTCGATTTTCGTCAAATCCGCAACCTGGCCGCAAGTGGCACGAATGCGGTGCAGCAGGTTCAAACGGTTGCGCCGCAGAATTTCGCTATCGGCGTTAATCTGGACCGAGGTGAAGAAGGCATCAATGGATCCGCGCAGCCCGGCCATGGCCGACATGGCAGAGGCAAAGTCTTCGGTCACCAGCGCGGGTTTGATCTTGGCTTCCGCCGCATCAAGGGCTGCAAACAACGCCTTCTCCTCGTCGGTTTCGGCGAATTTTACATCCGCGCCATAGCTATATTCCACCCCGTCCTTTTCCTCGGCCTGAGCAAGAATGTTGGCGGCCCGCTTGTAGCCCTGGATCAGGTTTTCCCCGTCGTCGGTTTTCAAAGTCTCGGACAGCGCCTCTGCCCGTTTCACAAGCAGGGTCAGGTCATCGTTGTTCGGCATAGCAAGACAAGCGTCGATGACATCATGGCGCACACCGCGGTCTTTCAAAAACACTTTCAGGCGGTCATGGAAGAATGTCAGCAAGTCTTGGGCGTCGCAATCCAGCTTAGACTTGGACGCCGTTTCCACCAAACCAAGCCGCGCATCATTGCTTAGGACTAGGCGGATCACGCCCAATGCCGCGCGACGCAACGCAAAGGGGTCTTTGGACCCGGTCGGTTTTTCGTCAATCGCCCAGAAGCCGGTCAGCAGATCCAGCTTGTCGGCCAGCGCCACGGCAACAGAAACCGGTGCAGTTGGCACATCGTCGGATGGGCCGAGCGGTTGGTAATGTTCGACACATGCGTCGGCCACCTCCACCGGGTGCCCAGCAGGTCCGGCGTAGTATTTACCCATCAGGCCCTGAAGCTCCGGAAACTCGTAGACCATTTCCGACGACAGATCGGCTTTGACGAAACGAGCGGCTTGTTCGGCCAGATCCGCGTCGGCCCCAACCAAAGGCGCGATTTCGCGGGCCAGACCAGCGATCCGATTGATGCGTTCGGCCTGTGACCCAAGCTTGTTGTGGAAGGTCACGTTGTCCAATGCCGCGATCCACGGGGCAGCGCCCGCTTCGGCGATGCGGATGTCGTTTTCCCAGAAGAACTTGGCATCGGCCAAACGGGCTGCCAGAACCTTTTGATTGCCCGCAAGGATCGTCGCGCCTTGGTCTGCGGTTTCAGTGTTGGCGACGGTCACAAAATGGGTGATCTGCCCCGACTTGCTGCGCAGCGAGAAGAATTTTTGATGCTCGCGCATCGAGGTTTGCAGAACCTCTGGCGGCAAACCTAGGAAGTCTTCGCCGATTTTGCCCAGCAACACGACCGGCCATTCCACCAGACCGGCGACCTCGGCCAGCAGGGATTTATCTTCGACCACTTCCAGGCCCAGCGCGAAGGCTTGGTTTGTGGCATCAGACCAAATGGCATCCGCGCGCTCGGCCGCGTCAAGAACGACATGGGCGCGTTTTAATTTCGCCTGATAATCATCGAAAGAGCTGACCCCGAAGGCATCCGGCGACAAAAAGCGGTGGCCGCGCGTGGTGTTTCCGGATGTGATGTGATCGACCGTTACAGGCACGGTTTCCGCCCCCGCTTCGTCGCTTAGTACACATAGGATCGAATGCAGCGGACGCACCCAGCGCAAAGACCCAGTGCCCCAGCGCATGGATTTGGGCCAGGGGAAGTTGCGGATTGCGGCCTCTAGCACCTCGGCAATGATCGGGGCTGCGGGGCGACCGGGCTTTTCAATCACCGCATATAGGATGTCGCCCTTCTTCTCAGAACGGACCTCTAGCTGGTCGCGGGTTAGCCCGGTAGAGCGTAGAAACCCAGCCAGGGCCTTTTCGGGCGCATCCGCTTTGGGGCCTTTGCGTTCTTCGCGGGTGGTTGGGCTATGGGCCAGAAGGTCAGAAATCGCCAAGGTCAAGCGGCGGGGCGTGGAAAACGCCCGCGCGCCCGCATAGGTCAAACCGGCCTCGACCAGACCATTGGTCACCAACTTTTGCAAATCGGCAGCGGCTTTGGCTTGCATCCGGGCAGGGATTTCTTCTGAAAAGAGTTCGATCACCAGAT
>SPJP01000183.1 GCA_006844665.1 Paracoccaceae bacterium | reverse complement strand
GCCGATCTACCAGACAACGGCCTATGTGTTCCGCGATGCTGACCACGCTGCTGCCCTGTTCAACCTGGCCGAGGTCGGCAACATCTATTCCCGCCTGACCAACCCAACCGTGTCGGCCCTGGCCAACCGGATCTGCGCGCTGGAAGGCGGCGCGGGCGCGATCTGCTGCTCGTCCGGTCACGCGGCCCAGATCATGGCGCTGTTTCCGTTGATGGGCCCTGGGCTGAACATCGTCGCGTCGACCCGTCTGTATGGCGGCACGGTCACCCAGTTTAGCCAGACAATCAAACGGTTCGGCTGGTCCTGCACCTTCGTTGATTTCGACGATCTGGACGCAGTGAAAGCCGCCATCGACGACAACACACGGGCCGTGTTCTGTGAAAGCATCGCCAACCCCGGCGGCTATATCACTGATCTGCGTGCTGTGGCCGATGTGGCTGATGCGGCAGGCATCCCGCTGATCGTCGACAACACCTCGGCCACGCCATATCTGTGCAACCCAATTGCCCATGGCGCGACCCTTGTCGTCCATTCCACCACCAAATACCTGACCGGCAACGGCACCGTCACCGGCGGCTGCGTTGTGGACAGCGGCAAGTTCGACTGGATGGCCAACGACAAATTCCCAAGCTTCAGCCAGCCCGAGCCCGCCTATCACGGCTTGTGCTTTGGCGCGGCTCTGGGCCCGATGGCCTTCACCTTCCATTCGATCGCCATCGGTCTGCGGGATCTGGGCATGACCATGAACCCCCAGGGCGCGCATTACACCCTGATGGGGATCGAGACCCTGTCCCTGCGGATGGAAAAGCACGTCAAAAACGCGGTCGAGATCGCAACCTGGTTGGAAAACGACCCCCGGGTGGATTACGTCACCTATGCGGGCCTGCCGTCTTCGCCTTATCACCACCGCGTCAAAGACGTCTGCCCCAAGGGTGCCGGCGCTTTGTTCACCGTGGCGGTCAAAGGCGGCTATGACGCCTGCGTCAAGCTGGTCGACAATCTGGAAATTTTCAGCCACGTGGCCAACCTAGGCGACACTCGTTCCTTGATCATCCACTCGGCTTCAACCACCCACCGCCAGCTGTCCCCTGAACAGCAAGAGGCCGCAGGCGCCGCGCCAAACGTGGTGCGCCTGTCCATCGGGACCGAGGACGCCGCTGACCTGATCCGCGATCTGGACCAGGCCCTGGCCAAAGCCACCGCCTAAGCCAAAACTTCAGAACCGGACCAACAGGTCCCGTAATAACAGCAAAGGCCGCCCGAAGGGGCGGTCTTTTCCTTTGGATCACCGAAATACCCTGCCCAACAGATAATTAGGCACGCCAAATCCCGGCATCGGCGCGGGGG
Source organism: Paracoccaceae bacterium (assembly GCA_006844665.1). Lineage (GTDB taxonomy): Bacteria > Pseudomonadota > Alphaproteobacteria > Rhodobacterales > Rhodobacteraceae > Dinoroseobacter. The sequence continues at coordinate 4,368 of SPJP01000183.1, read as the reverse complement.
CGAGGCTGTTTTTTGGGGGGCTCGGCAGATGTGCAGAAAGGCTGCAAAACAAAAATGGCGGCCGCCAGAGACGAACCAATACGTGCCCCGGAATACAGGGCGCCCAGAGCCGGGTGCCACCCCGGCCAAGCCGACTTTTCCAGACCGGGGTCGCCCCCGACGAAACAGTCCTAAGCGCACGGGGCCAAACAGCACCCGTACAAGGTTAACCAAACCCACAGATACCCCAACTTGGTTAACATCCCGTAAAACCATAAACAAAGGCCCGCATAATGGCGGGCCTTTGGTCGTCTCTTAAACCTATAGCTACTGGTCAATCGCCCAAGTGATATGAACGGTGCTGGTAAAGCTGACCTGCCCTGTGGCCACCGGCACCGATGGGGCGACTTCGGCCAAGATCATCGCTTCGGCGCGCATCATGGTTGGCGGCGGGGCCACCTGGCCATTTTCCGACAAGCTTTTCACATCGCCCAATGCAATCCCCAGCGCGTCTGCATAAAGTTGCGCCTTGGCAAGCGCGTCGGCCGCTGCGGCTTTGCGGGCCTGTTCCAACAAGGGGGCGGGATCGGTGACACCAAAGCTTAGGCCTTGGAACTGATTGGCGCCGTCGCGCACCAAAGCATCCAAGATCTCGCCCAGACGATCCAGATCCCGGATCCGCACCCGCAACGTATTGGAAACGGTATAGCTGGCAATATAGGGCGGGGTTTTGTCGGAATTGTCCCGCGGATAGATCCAGTTCGGCTGTACCGACAATCCGTTGGTCTGGCGATCCAGCTCGTCAATTTCCTCTGCATCCAGCACTGCAAACACGCCCGACAATTGTGCATTGTTCTGGCTCAGGGCCTCGGCCGCTGTTTCGGCCTGGGACACGACGCCCATGGTGATGGTTGCCAGATCCGGCGGGGCCGAAACCTCGCCCCGGCCCGAGATCGAAACCGATCCTTGATCATGTGCCGCAGCGGGAATCGCAGGCATCAAAAACAAGGCGGCGGCCAACAAAGGCGTAAATCTATGCCGGAAAACGGAAAAACTAATCATTGGAAATCTCCATACATGACGAAAGGGCATGAACCCGCCGATAGAGTGGCGCTTTTGCTTTCCCTTTGTCCACCTGCGCGTTACAAAATGGCACAGAAAGGGTCCGACACGAGGCCCGTAATCCGCGGTGGGCCATGAAACCGAGCTTTGCGCTCTCACTTAGTCACGAAGGCATCCGCCTGCTCCACCGGGGGCGTGGCGGCTGGGTTTCTGTGGGCGAAGTTGCTCTGGATGATCCAGATTTCAGCGACCGTTTGGCCTGGCTGCGCAAAACCGCCGCGGCCCTGGCCCAAGGGGCTGTGACGACCAAGCTGGTGATTCCGAATTCAGAAATCCTGTACGACCGTATTGAGTTAAAAATCGGAAGTGCGGAAAAACGGGAAGCGCAGCTGCGCGGGGCTTTGGAAGGGCGCACGCCTTATCCGGTGTCCCAGCTGGCCTATGATTATGTGCTGGAAGGCAATGTGGCCCAAGTGGCCGTCGTGGCCACCGAAACCCTGGCCGAGGCCGAGGCTTTCGCGACCGAGCACCGGTTTAACCCAGTGTGCTTTGTCGCCGTGCCCCCCGGCAAAGACCCCAACGACACCTTCAACGGCGAGCCGATGTTCGGCACCACAAAGGCGGCCAAGGCGCTGCTGGATCCCAACGACCCGGTCGAACGCGAATTCGCCGCCGTGAAGGTTGTTGGTTCGGCTCAGTTGCCGGATGCTGGCTTGGACGCGCCGATCGTTGATGTGGATGATGATGGGGTTCCCCAAGACGCAGTCGATGCCACCGCGGCCTCACCTGCAGATACTGCCCCTGATACCCCTGCCCCCAAGGCAGAGGCTGTTGAACAAGAGGTTGCCGAAACCTCGCCTGTTGTTGCGCCAGCCGAGGACATAGACCTTGACCCGGCAGCGGTTGCCGCCAACCTGGTGATCGAGGGCATGAGCCCCAAGGCCGAACCAGAGGCGCCTGAACCAGAAAAAACCCCGCAAGAACCCGCTGAAACCGCAGACGAAACGGCCAGCGAAGCGGGTTCAGAACCGACCGCACCAGAGGCGGATGCGGAACCAAAGCCCGATCCCGCGCCTTCGTTTTTTGCCAGCCGTCGCAGTCGCACGCCGCCACCTGCCGTGGCAGCCGATAGCGCGGACGAGGATGCGGCAGATGCCCCCCCCGTGATACCCCCGTCCAGCTTGAAGGGACGGCGGTCTCGTCTTGGGTTTGGGGGGCTGATTTCTAAACCGGCCGAGGCGGATGCGACAGACGCACCCGAAGTCGACGTACCAGCGCCCGAGGCCAAACCCCGTCTGGAACCCAGCTTTGGAAGCAGGCGCAAGGCCCCGAAAACCCCCGAAGACGAGGCCATACCGCCGGTTGCGCCGGAGGCGCCCTTATCGACCAAGCCGCCTGCACCGGGGGAACCGTCCCCAGCTGCCCTGGCGCGTTTGGCTGCAATTGTGCCCCAACGAAGCGACCGGCCTGAAAAAAGCACCGCCATTGCCGACGGCCCAGACACAGCGCTTTTGGGTGTCTCGCCCCTGCAGTCAGGCAACCCTGCCCCGCTGATCAAAAAGCCAATTCCGATTGGTTTCATCCTGTCTGGCGTTTTGCTGGCTATTTTGTTGCTGGGCGCTTTGGCGCTGATGATCTTCATCGAACCGGCTGAACAAGCCAGTTTCACCCCCGAAGAGGCCCGCGCTGCCCTAGAGCTGGCTCAGGAGCTGGAAGACCTGCGGGCCACGCCAGAGCCCCGGCTTGACCTGCCCGAGACCACCGAACAAGCCAGCCTAGCCCCTCAAATTGTGCCTGACCAAAGGGAATTGGACGAAGCAGAGCTGGCCGACGCCGAACCCAATTCGCCCGAAGCACTAGCCGAGCCAGAGCTGCCTGGAATCGACGCAGATTTTGACACGCCCCCTGCGACGCCGCGCGTGACCTTGGTCGAGGCCGAAGCGCGCTATGCCGAAACCGGTATTTGGACCCGCAGCCCGGACGCGCTGCCCCAGCCAGTGTTTTCTGGGCTGGAAGATCTGTATTTGGCCAATCTGGATCCAGAAGTGCTGGCCAGTGACGCGATTGCCTTGCCTGGTTATGTTCAAGGGCGCGACCTGCGGCTGGTAACGCCTTCGGCCCCGGTTGGGCCCGGCGTTGAATTTGCGCTGGATGAAAACGGGTTAGTAACGCCGACTGCTGAGGGGACCCTGACCCCTGACGGAACCCTTGTGTTTTTGCCGGCCGAGGACACGTTGCGCCCGATCGCGCGTCCGACAGGCGACGGCGCGGCTGTACAGGACGGGGCGGCTGACACGCAGCTGGCGGCTGTGCGCCCCCGTGCCCGACCGGAAAACGCGTCTGAATTGTTAGAGCGCACGATCCTGGGCGGCTTTACCCGGGCCGAGCTGGCTGCATTGCGCCCCCGGGCCCGGCCCGAATCCGAACAAGCCATTGCATCGGCTGCAGCCGTTGCCGCCGGGGCCAGTACGGCAGGTGTTTTAGACGGCACCGAACCTGATGCCGAGATTTCGGGATCAGAGCTTGCGGTTGCCAGCTCTCGGACCCCGAACCTGCGGCCCAGCAATATCCAGCAGATCGTAGCCACCGCCCGCGCGACGCCGCAGCCGACCCGTGTGGCCGCCATACGCACCCCGGCTGCGTCGCCGCAAATTCCAACACGGGCCTCTGTGGCGCGGCAGGCAACGATTGAAAACGGGATTTCTTTGCGCCGGGTGAACCTGATCGGCGTCTACGGGTCATCGTCTAACCGCCGGGCCTTGGTGCGTTTGCCCAACGGGCGTTTCGTCAAGGTCGAGGTCGGTGACCGCGTGGATGGCGGCCGTGTCGCAGCGATTGGCCAGAATTCACTGCAATATGTGAAAAGCGGTCGCAACCAGACGCTGACCTTGCCCACCGAAGGCTAAAGGCCCACCTGTTTCGGCGGGCCCTTTGGGTAATCTTGCATCAAGTTTCCTGCAAAACGCCACGCGCGATCTGGTCTTGTTCGATGCTTTCAAACAGCGCTTTGAAATTGCCCTCGCCGAAACCATCATCGCCTTTACGCTCAATAAACTCGAAGAAAATCGGGCCGATGCAAGTGCGCGAGAAGATCTGGAGCAAGATGCGGGTTATGCCGCCGCCGTCTACGCCTTCGCCGTCGATCAAAACGCCGTGGCGCTCCATATCCTGCAGGTCCTCGGTATGGCCGACAACGCGGTCGCGGCTTAGCTGATAGTAGGATTGGGGCGGCTTTGGCATGAACTTGACGCCGCGTTCGGCGATCTGGTCGACCGCTGTATAGATGTTGCGCGCGCCCACGGCGATGTGCTGAATGCCTTCGCCGTT
>SPJP01000280.1 GCA_006844665.1 Paracoccaceae bacterium | reverse complement strand
AAGGCAATTGTGACAAATGTCAGCAAGCCGATCCCGCCAAAAACCAGCGCGAAAACAAAGATCGGCGTGCCAAGGGTCGTTCCGATATTGCCACATTGCGCGATGGCCCCCATGGCGCGGGCGCGGTCCGGCAGGGCGCTGTTGAAATAGGGGATTGTGGCGAAGGACCCGCCCGGGATCAGCCCCACGGCCAGGAACAGGATCACCGCGCTGGTCATGCCAGGCCAGAAATAGATCCCAAGCATAGCGATGGCTGTTGCTAAGAAACCGATCATCGAGATCAGCGGCGGGGCCACGCGGCGGGCCAGAAACCCTGCGCCAAATGTTCCGATCAAGGACAGGATCGGGAGCAATGACACCTGGTGCACGGCCAGCCCCAAAGCGCCAGGCAGAACCGCTATTAAGGCAATAAAGACAAAGGTGTAGAACACGAATCCTGCCCCCGCGATCACCGATCTGGGATTGGAATAAATGCGGATATGTTCCGCTATATAGGGTTTGCCGGGCTCGGAACTGTGCGGGGCCTCAGTCAGAAAGGCCCATAGGCTCAGGCCAACGGCCCCCATGCCCAACCCGTGAAAGATCAATACCGCGCGCAAGCCCCCCAAAGGCAATAGCAGGGGCAAAATCAGCGCCAAAAGGGCCAGGGCCACGCCGAAAAAGCTGGCCCAGATGCCCATGACGACGGGACGGTCCCGTTCGCTGGACAGGCCCGCCATCAGGGTGGGGGCCGCCACGACGATGGCAAGATGAGAAAACCCTTCGACCATGCGCAAGACCAACATGACCGGCGTCGGCGGCAAAAACGCTTGGATCAGCGATAATACCGCCCCTGCCTCCAGCGCCAGCAGCAAAGACCAACGCAGGCCGGCACGGGCGATCTGGCCGCCGGCCACCGCACCAAAAATGATGCCCACCAGCCCGACCACGGTGACCATAATACTGGCCGCAACCCCGTAAGGTGCGCCCAGCAGATCCAGCGTCAGGGTGAATTTTCCGAACTGCCCGGCCGAGAATAGGCCAGCCATAAAAAGCAGCCCGACCAGGGGCCAATGGGTCGATTTTTCTTGCATGGGCTGACCATCTGCCCCGACCTTGGGATTGTCAATGAAGCCCGGCTGCACAGTGCAGGCTTGCTGCCGCGCAGCCCTGCACAGGAAAACGGCGCGAGGAAACCTCGCGCCGCAGTTTACATTAAGATAGACATGTAATCCTATGATAAGGCTTACATATGAATCGCGCGCCCGTAAGCATCCAAAACAGATTCGTGCATCATTTCCGACAAGGTCGGGTGCGGGAACACGGTTTCCATCAGGTCTTGTTCCGTTGTTTCCAACGCGCGGCCGACGACATAACCTTGGATCAGCTCTGTCACCTCGGCCCCGACCATGTGCGCCCCCAGCAGCTCGCCCGTGGCTTCGTCAAAGATGGTTTTGATCAGGCCTTCCGGCTCGCCCAAAGCAATCGCCTTGCCGTTGCCGATGAAGGGGAAGCGGCCCACTTTGATCTTGTAGCCTTTTTCCTTGGCCTGCGCCTCGGTAAAGCCGACGCTGGCGACCTGGGGGTGGCAATAGGTGCAGCCCGCAATCGAGCCTGGATTGATCGGGTGCACATCGGGCTGGCCTGCGATTAATTCGGCGACCATGACGCCTTCGTGGCTGGCTTTGTGGGCCAGCCATGGGGCACCCGCGATATCGCCGATGGCATAAACGCCGTCGACGCCGGTGCGGCAATATTCGTCTGTGATCACATGGGTGCGGTCGATTTTGACGCCCGCCTCTTCCAGGCCCAGACCTTCGGTATTGCCGACGATCCCAACGGCCGAGATGACGGAATCAAAATCGTGCTTTTCAACCTTGCCGCCAACTTCGATATGGGCGGTGACTTTGCCTTTGCCGCGATCCAGCTGTTTGACCATGGCTTTTTCCATGATCTTCATGCCCTGCTTGACGAATTTCTTCTTGGCAAAGGCGCTGATTTCGGCGTCTTCCACCGGAAGAACCCGGTCCATAACCTCGACCACCGTCGTGTCCGCGCCCAAAGTGTTGTAAAAGCTGGCGAATTCGATTCCGATCGCGCCGGATCCGATGACCAGAAGTTTCTTTGGCATCCGCGGCGGCTGTAGTGCGTGCTTGTAAGTCCAGACCAGATCGCCGTCGGCCTCTAACCCCGGCAATTCGCGGGCCCGCGCGCCTGTGGCCACAACGATGGCTTTGGCGGTGAAGTCTTCAGCGCCCTTGTCGGTTGTGACCGTCACCTTGCCTTTGCCGGTGATTTTGGCCGCGCCCATGATGCTGTTGACCTTGTTCTTCTTGAACAGATGGCCAATACCGCCTGACAATTGCTTGGCCACGCCGCGCGACCGCGCGACCACGGCGTCCAGATCATAGTCGATATTGTCGGCCTTCAGGCCAAATTCCTTAGCCCGGTGCATCAGGTGGAACACCTCGGACGAGCGCAGCAGGGCCTTGGTTGGGATACAGCCCCAGTTCAAACAGATGCCGCCCAAATGTTCGCGTTCGACGCATAATACATTCAGACCCAGCTGAGCCCCACGAATAGCGGCGACGTAGCCACCGGGGCCCGCGCCGATTACGATCATGTCATAGGATTTTGCAGCCATAAAAGCCTCTGTTTCGGTCAGTTGAAGGGAGGGCACGCCATAAGACGCGCCCGATTTAGTTTACCCCTAAACCATTTTCACAACTGCAATCAACAGGGCGGCCCGTCGCATAGCCATTTTGAATGGCGGCTATGCAAGAAACTCAAGCCTTCGCAGGCCAAAACTTAGGGGTTAAACCGCGTCAGCCATCTGAATGGTCCGAACTGTGTGGCCATAGCCACCGCGTTCCAGATAATCGGTTTCTTCTGCCCGAAAGGGGCGGCCCAAAGCCTCGTTCCGATAAGGGAAGCGACCGAATTCGCGGATAACTTCGCGGTGGGCTTGGGCATGGGGCAAGGATTTATCGCCGGTTTCAGGCAGACGTGTGGCCATCAGGCGGACGCAGCGGTCCTGATCGACCAAGCATTCCGAATGCATCAATGGCATGTAGAAGAACGCGCGCTGAGGTTCAGGCACCCGCGTGTCCCACCCTTTGTCGATTGCTTTCTTGGCGACCGCGCGAGCGGCGGCATCCGTTGCAAAGCTGTCACCATGGCCCCGGAACATATTACGCGAAAACTGGTCCAGCACGATCAGCAGCGCCAGCTTGCCGTTCGGCGTAAGCATCCAATCGGCCAGCTGACCGCACCGGGCGGCTTGCCATGTGGCCAAAAACCGGTCGCGGATCAGATCATCGAAGTCAGGGTCCGATTTATACCAGCCCGTTGGGCCCGTATCTTCTAGCCAAAAGCTTAACACCTCGTCCAGAGTGGCGATTTTTGGTGTCGAGAGTGTCTCGCTTTGCATCGGTGCCTCCTTTTTTTGTTCTGGGCGATGCGGCGTCCTGTTTTTTAAGCCTTGCAGACCTTTTGTGGTTCAACAAGCATTCAAATATTCATGTCCCTAACCTGTGGCAGCAAGGTCGCCCTCTGCTTCTGCCTCTGCGGCTTCTTCTTCTTCGATCCAGACTTCTTGGGCGACTTCGAGGGCGACGGCTGTGGCCGATGGTAAGATCGCCTGGTAGTGGCCGGTGTTTTCCACATCGGGCGAGTCGCGACGGGTCATCCGGAACATGCCGTAGCCTGCAAGAACAGCCATCAGGACGGCGATAAACAAAAAGAATGCGGCGGCACCGAATTGGCCCATCATCCAACCAATCACCAGCGGGCCGATAATCGCCCCGGTTCCATTGATCGCGACCAAGCGGCCTGATGCGGCGGCCATGTCGTCATTGTCCAGATAGTCATTGGTATAGGCCAGCAGCAGCGCATAAAGCGGGTTGGCCATCCCCCCAATCACGAAGGCCATGGCCATCAATCCGGTAAAGCCGCCTATTCCCGATGCCGCGACCATGGCCGAAATGGTTGCGACTATAGCGGCAGCGACGATCAAGCCGCGGCGATCAAAACGGTCGGACAACCAGCCAATGGGAAACTGCAGAACCAGCCCACCGACATAGATCAGCGACACAAAGAGCGAGATTTCGGCGACACTCATCCCCGCTTCGGTTCCGTAAACAGCGGCCATTCCAAATAGGGCGGAAAACACACCGCCCAACAGGCCAATGCCGACGCAGCCCAAAGGGGACACGCGGTAGATTTCTAGAAAGCTAAGGGGCTTGGTGCTTTCAAACGGGGGGGTCGGGCTGGCCGACAACAGCACTGGCAAAAAAGCCATGGAAACCAGAACCGAAGGGATCACAAACAGCACGAATCCGCTGGGATCGCCGAACGCCAGAATGGCCTGTGCCACGATGATGCCCAGCATCTGCACGATAACGTAAAGCGACAGGGCCTGGCCCCGAGTATCATTGCTGGTGGAGTTATTCAGCCAGCTTTCAGTGGTGATATAGACGCCAGAAAAGCAAAACCCGACCACGATGCGCAGCAAGGTCCAGATGATTGGGTCTGTGATGGTCGGAAACAGGATCACGGCGGCGGACACAGTTGACCCGAGTGCGGCAAACACCCGGACATGGCCCACCTTGCGGATCAGGTTCGGCACAAAGCGCGAACCGAACAAGAAGCCCACGAAATAGGCCGACATCACAAAGGACAGCGCGCCGGTGGAAAAGCCCTCTAGGTCTCCGCGCACACTCAGCAAAGTGCCCTGCAGACCGTTGCCGACCATCAGCAACATCATGCCCATAAGAATTGCCCAGCTAGAGCCTACAACAGAGATCATTTTCGTCGCCTTTCACCAGCAGACATATGTCCAAGCTGGGCCCGTTTTTGCCAGCTTGGTCTAGGGCAGATACGACGCTGTATCGTCGTGATTTGACATTTCAAGGTGTTAGCGACGGACAGGTGTTAATCAGGTATTAACAAGGAGCTGTCGCCGTAGGAAAAGAAGCGATAATTGTTCGCGATTGCATGGGAATAGATCGCGTCAATCTGTTGTTTGCCCATCAAAGCTGACACCAACATCATCAAGGTCGATTTCGGCAGGTGGAAATTGGTCATCAGCCCGTCTGCGATTTTGAATTTGTAGCCGGGGTAAATGAAGATATCTGTATCGCCTTCCCAGGCTAGCAGGCTTCCGTCTGGCTGTGCTGCGGTTTCCAACAGGCGCAGGGCTGTTGTGCCCACAGGGATCACCCGGTGCCCAGCTGCGCGGGTGGCGGAAATCTCGGCCGCCGCTGTCGCGTCGATCTGGCCCCATTCGAAATGCATTTTGTGGGTGGTCACGTCCTCGACCTTTACCGGCAAGAATGTCCCTGCCCCGACATGCAGCGTCACATGGCTGAACGTCACACCGCGCTGTACAAGCGCCTGCAACAGCGTCTCGTCAAAATGGAGCGAGGCCGTGGGGGCCGCGACCGCGCCCAAGGTTTTGGCGAACACGGTTTGATAGTCTTGGTGGTCCTGGGCATCTGCCGGGCGTTTGGCAGCAATGTAAGGTGGCAAAGGCATGGCCCCCGCCTGCCCCAACGCGTCCTGAAATTCCTGCCCCGTCTTGTTGAACCGCAAAATCGCACGGTCTTCGACCTTGGACACCACTTGCGCGCCTAGGCCTGCGTCAAACAGCAAGGTGTCGCCGGGCTGCAATTTGCGCAGCGGTTTGGCCATGGCTTGCCAGTCGCCGTTTTTGTCCGGCTCCATCAAGGTGACCTCGATCTTGGCTTGGATGCCGTCCCGGTCGCGCATCCCGAACAGGCGCGCGGGGATCACCCGGGTGTTGTT
>SPJP01000186.1 GCA_006844665.1 Paracoccaceae bacterium | reverse complement strand
CCAGCGGCAGGAACAGGCGGGAAATTGACGTTGTAGAAGCTGCGATAGGTGGCCGCTTGCCAGTTGGCTCCGGCCAGGATCTTGCGCACGATATCTGCGCCGTGGCTGCGGGCGGCCTCGAACGGATCGTCCAGCTTGGCGTTCTGCACCCCGAAATATTGCGACATGGCGATGGCGTTGACGCCTTGGATCGCGGCCTCGATTGCCGCGCCGATGGTGCCGGAATACAGGGTGTTTTCGGCGGCATTGTTGCCCCGGTTCACCCCGGACAGGATCAGATCGGGCGGGCTGTCTTTCATCACATCATGCAAGGCGGCCAGAACGCAATCGGCGGGCGAGCCTTCGACGGCATAGCGGTGGGGATCAAGCCGCGCCATCATGGTCGGGCGGGCGTAGCTGATGCAATGACCGACGCCGGATTGTTCAAAGGCGGGGGCGACGGTCCAAACTTCGCCGTCCGGGCCTGCAAGCTCGGTCGCGATTTGGGACAAGACCTCTAGTCCCGGCGCGGTAATCCCGTCGTCATTGGTGATCATAATGCGCATCTGTTCGCCCCTGCTGCCGGTCATGTTAGGGTGTTATTGGAAGCGCTGCGGCACGGCAAGCCTATGCAGGACGCACCCGGTGCTTTGCAGGCAGCGGGGATATTTTTATCAGTTGGGTAAGGCCAGGCTGCCTGATTATGCGGCCAGAAGGTCCAGAACTTTGGCGGCCTCGGCCCCCGCATTGCTTAGATCATGGGCGGCTTGGCCCGGATAGAACCGCGCCCGTGTGCCTGATGGCATTTCCGCAGGCTGGTGGATGATAACCTTTGGCCCGATCCGGGCGCATTCGGCCTGCCAGCTGCGCGCCATGGCGATCTGAGCGGCTTTGGTTGCGCCGTAATGCCCGAAAAACGGCTGGCCAGCGCGGGGGTCGTCAAAGAAGAGAGCGGTGCCTGTATCGCCCAGCAAAGGGGCAACCATGGTGATCAAAGTGGCGGTGCCGGTGACGTTCACGTTGATGGACTTGGCCAAATCCTTGTCGGCGGCATGGGCCATGGGGCTAAGCGGGGCCCCGTGGATCGCGCCATGGGCCAGCAGATCAATCTTGCCCCACCGATCATGGATCGCCCGGCAAATGCCTGCCATGGCTTGGGCATTGGTCAGGTCAATCGGGGCCAAAGTGGCGCTGCCGCCTTTGGCCTGGATCCGGTCGTCCAGTTCTTCTAGCGCACCGGATGTCTTGGCCAGCGCAATGATGTGGTATTCTGGCGCCAAGGCTTCGGCCAAAGCCGCGCCAAGCCCGCGGGACGCGCCGGTGATCAGTGCGATTTTTTCAGACATTTTGGGGGTTACTCCGCCGCTTTCAGGGCAAACCCTTTGGATATCATATCTGTCGGGGCAACCGGGTATTCGCCCGAGAAACACGCATCGCAATACTGAGGCTGCTTTGCATTACGGCCCTTAGCCTCGCCCGTGGCACGGTAAAGCCCGTCCAGAGAGATGAATTTCAGGCTGTCCACGCCCAGATGCTCGCGCATCTCGTCCTCGGTCATGGTGGCGGCCAACAGCTTGTCGCGGTCGGGCGTGTCAACACCGTAGAAGCACGGCCAGGCGGTGGGGGGGCTGGCGATACGAAAGTGAACCTCGGCCGCGCCAGCATCCAGGATCATTTCCTTGATCTTGCGACTGGTGGTGCCGCGCACAACGCTGTCATCGACCAGGATCACTTTTTTGCCTTTGATCAGCGCGCGGTTGACGTTCAATTTCAAGCGCACCCCCATGTTGCGGATCTGCTCGGTCGGCTCGATGAACGTGCGGCCCATATATTGGTTGCGAACGATGCCCATGGCGTAGGGAATGCCGCTTTGCTGGCTAAAGCCGATGGCCGCAGGCGTGCCGCTGTCGGGCACAGGGCAGACCAGATCGGCATCCACGGGGGATTCCTTGGCCAGCTCGACCCCGATCTGACGGCGGGTTTCATAGACAGACCGCCCACCCAGGATCGAATCCGGGCGCGAGAAATACACATGTTCAAAGATGCAGCTGCGGGATTTCTTGGGATCGAACGGGTGATAGCTTTCGACGCCCTTATCAAGCGAGATTACAACCATTTCCCCGGGCGCAATTTCGCGCACAAATTCCGCGCCGATGATGTCCAGCGCGCAGGTTTCCGATGACAGCGCATAGGCGCCATCGGCCAGCTTGCCCAGAACCAGCGGCCGCACACCCAGCGGGTCGCGCACACCGATCAGCTTGGTGCGGGTCATGGCAACGACAGAAAACGCGCCTTCAACCCGGCGAAGGGCTTCTTTCATCCGTTCGGGGATGGTCTTTTGGTAGCTGCGCGCCATCAGATGGATGATGCATTCGCTGTCAGAAGAGCTTTGGAAGATGCTGCCCTGACCAATCAGGTCGCGGCGGATTTCATCTGCATTGGTGATGTTGCCGTTATGGGCAATCGCGGCCCCGCCCATGGCGAATTCGCCAAAGAACGGCTGCACGTCGCGGATCGCGGTATGGCCTTTGGATCCGGCTGTAGAATAGCGCACATGGCCGATGGCCAGAGGGCCGGGCAGGGTTTCCATCAGCTTTTGGCTGGTAAAGTTGTCGCGGACATATCCGAACCGGCGGGCCGAGTTGAAGCCGTGTTCAAAGTCATGGACGACGATGCCGCCTGCTTCTTGTCCCCGGTGCTGCAGGGCGTGCAAGCCCAGGGCTGTAAAATTCGCGGCTTCGGACACGCCGATCACCCCGAAGATCCCGCATTCTTCCCGTAATTTGTCATCGCTGCCCATGTCTGAGAGGGCGGAAGTGTCGAACGGGTTAGACGCTGGCATGTGGCGCATGGAGCATATCCTGCTTGGAAGAGTCTCGGCTTCCTACGCAATCTAGCCTGCTGTGTCACGGGGGCAGTTTCACAAGACCGTCACAATTCGGGTGACAATTGCGCGCAATCAGCACTGGTTCTTCGCAAAGAGGATGCTGCACATGCAAACGGGCCCCCAAAAAGGGCCCGCTCGTAATTTTGCTTAAGAATCGCGCTTAAGAGCGGAAGAAACCACGGCGAGGGCCGTCTTCTTTTGCACCGGCAGCAGCGGCCATATCCACGTCAGCCTCGTCTTCCTTGCCTGCATCGTCTTCCTTGGGCGAGACTTCCGAAATGGCGTCTTCAGCTTCGGTCGAAGCTACAACCTTGTCTTCGGTTTCTGCCTCGGCCTTCTGGGCCGTTTCGGTGACGGTTTCTTCTGCTTCTTCAACCGTTTCCTCGGCTGTCTCGGCAACCTCTGCGACGGTTTCCTTTACCTTCTCGACTACTTTGGGGGCGGCAGCGACGACAGCTGCGGCCGCTACGGGGCGGGCAGGGCGCGCTGGTGCGGCTTGTTTGGTCTCTTCTGGTTTGTCGGCTGGTTTGGCCTCTTCAGGGGCGGAACCTTCGCCTTCGCCACCACCGATTTTGTCGATGATGCCTTCGTCTTGAAGCGCGTCCAGATGGGATTTCAGCAATGTCATCGCGCCGTCATTCTGTGCCGCTTTGGGGAAAGCCAGCATCAGGGCCGCGCGTTCGATCTGATCTTCGGTAACACCGTCTTCGTCTTCGGTTTTACGAGCTTTCAGATAGGTGCCGACTTCTGCCAGACCGGTAAGGTAAGATTTCATCGGCTGTGTCAGGCGTTCGTCATCGCTGGAAAAACCTTGGGTAAGATCCAGGATCACCTCGGTATCGCCGTCAATCAATGCGGCCAAAGACACGCTTTGACCGGCTGGTGTTTTGCCTTTGAAAACCAAAGCAACTGACAACAGCCCTGGGATGCGATCTGCAATTTTACGAAAACTCGACATGATGTAACCTCTGTTTGTGGATCCACTGTTCCGAATCCGGAACAAGTTATCCACAGGTTAACATCAAAATACGCCCCGAACCAACGGGGCGTATACTAGATCTGTGACTTTTATCCACAGGTGGGCATGTTTACACCACCCGTGGCTGAACTCAGTTGCCTGCGTTTGCGTCCGTCGCTGCCGACGTGCCTTCACCAGGTGCGCAGTCACCAACCAGCTCTTCGTAACGCTCTACAACCCAGCCGGTTGCGTCTTCTGGGATTTGCTTTTCCAGGGCTTCAGACAGGCTGGCAAACAACGAGGCCGAGCGGCTGTCTTCGACCATAGCGATGGCGTCGTTAACCATGACCTGCTGATAGACGATCAGCGCAATTGCGACCAGAACGATGCCGCGTGCCGCGCCGAACAAAAAGCCCAAGCCAGAATCGACCGCACCCAATGCGGATGCGCGGACCAGACCGGCGAGCAGTGGTGTGAAGATCGAGACAATCACCAAAGCCAACGCGAACACAGCCGCAAAAGACGCGATGATCGAAAGCTCGCAGCTTTCGGTCAGGAACCCGCCGACGACAGGGATTTCTTTGACAAGCGGTTCCACCTGACCGGCGAAGATAAACGCTATAATTGCTGCAGCGATCCAGCCAACAACTGACATGACCTCTCGCAGGAAACCGCGGGCATATGCCAGCAGTGCGGATAGAATGATAATAGCGGCGACAAAGCCGTCCACCAGAGTAAAGCCTTCCATAGCGCCCTCGCACGTTGTTTGTGGCAAGGTTTCACCCTGCTCCGAAAACATCTCCCACTAGGGTTATCAGATCCGGCAAAGCCTGCACCCGTATCCCTGACTGAGAGCCAGTCTTGCTGCGCTTTGGCAGCAGCGCCTGTGAAAAACCAAGTTTTGCCGCTTCTTTCAACCTGTTTTCTGTCTGAGACACCGGTCTTAACGCCCCAGAAAGGCTTAGTTCCCCAAATACCACTGTTTCTGCAGGCAAAGCGCTGTCTTCCCGGGCGCTCAACAATGCGGCGGCTACGGCAAGATCAGCTGCAGGTTCGGAAACACGCATGCCCCCCGCTACGTTCAGATAGACGTCCAGACCAGCAAACGGGATGCCGCAGCGGGCCTCTAACACCGCAAGAATCATCGCGAGCCGGCTGCCATCCCACCCCACAACCGTGCGCCGGGCCTGAGAATGAGGGGACGGTGCGACAAGGGCCTGGAATTCCACCAGCACCGGACGGGTGCCTTCGATCCCGGCAAACACCACCGATCCGGGCTGTGGCGTTTCGCGGTCTGACAGAAACAGGGCGGATGGGTTCGACACCTCGGCCAGGCCTGCGCCGGTCATTTCAAACACCCCGATTTCGTCGGCCGGGCCAAAGCGGTTCTTGACCGCGCGCAAGATGCGGAACTGGTGGCCGCGCTCGCCTTCGAAATAAAGAACCGTATCCACCATATGTTCCACGACCCGGGGGCCCGCGATCTGGCCTTCCTTGGTCACATGGCCCACCAGCACAACCGAGATGCCGCGCTTTTTGGCGAATGTCACCAGCTCGTGACAGGCCGCGCGCACCTGGCTGACCGACCCCGGCGCGCTGTCGACAGTGTCCAGCCACATGGTCTGGATCGAGTCGATGATGGCGACATCCGGGTCTTCTTGTTCCAGGGTTGTTAAAATGTTGCGCAGGTTGGTGTCGGTGCCCAGCTGCACCGGCGCGTCGGCCAGTCCCAGACGTTGGGCGCGCAGGCGCACCTGGCCTGCGGCTTCTTCGCCAGAAATATAGACAGCTTTGGTGCCTGCGCGGGCAAAGGCGGCGGCGGCTTGCAGCAGCAGGGTCGATTTGCCGATCCCCGGATCGCCCCCCACAAGGATCGCCGATCCCGCCACCAGGCCGCCGCCCAAAACGCGGTCCAGCTCGGACATTTTCGACAGGGCGCGGGGGGGGGCGGCGTCTTCGGTCGCCAGATC
>SPJP01000256.1 GCA_006844665.1 Paracoccaceae bacterium | reverse complement strand
ATCCAAAGGAACCAGGGCACGGGCATGGCCAGCAGAGAGATCGCCGTTGCGCAATAGATCCAGAACGTCGTCAGGTAAATTTAGCAGCCGCAACAGGTTGGCGATATGACTGCGGCTTTTGCCTAGAACCTCGGACAGTTTGTCTTGGGTATGACCAAACTTGTTCATCAGCTCACGATACGCCAAAGCTTCTTCAACGGCGTTCAGTTCTGCCCTTTGAATATTTTCAATAATCGCGATTTCCAGCATCTCGACTTCGGTAAAGTCGCGAATAACCACCGGGATGTCATGCAGTTGGGCTTTTTGCGCCGCGCGCCAGCGCCGTTCGCCCGCCACGATCTGATAGGAACCACCAACATTCGGGTGCGGTCGAACGACCAAAGGCTGGATTATGCCTTTCTCCCGGATCGAGGCCGCTAGGCTATCCAGATCTGCCTCGACAAAATCTCGGCGTGGCTGGTCGGGATTGCGCTGTATCTTTTCCACTGGCAACGAAGTGATCGGCCCTGAAACCGCGCGCGTTTCCGGTACAGGAGCATTCACATCCGCCATCAAGGCAGACAAACCACGCCCAAGCCCTCGGCGGTCTTTGTTCGGTCCAGCCATGGTATGCTCCTTCTTAGGCGTTTGCGGGTTGCATCATTTCTTGTCTGCGTAGCAATTCGCTTGCCAGCTCTTTATACGCGATACTTCCACGTGAAGTTGGATCGTAGCGCATAACTGGCATCGCAAAGGACGGCGCTTCGCTAACCCGAACATTGCGTGGAATAATCGTTTCAAACACTAGATCGCCCAGGTTTTCACGCGCATCATCTTCAACCTGTTTCGACAAGTTGTTCCGGCCGTCATACATGGTCAAAACAACGCCTTCGATCCGAAGGCTAGTATTGACCGATTGGCGAACTTCGCGAATGGAAAGCATCAACTGTGAAAGGCCTTCCAGCGCAAAAAATTCGCTTTGCAGGGGCACTAGGATCGAATGAGCGGAGACCATTGCGTTGACTGTCAGCAGATTCAAGGAAGGTGGACAGTCGATCAGAATAAAGTCCAAATCCATGTTCGCAACCTGTGGCGTCCGCAGCGCATCATGCAGCAAGAACACACGCTTTTCATTCGACACCAGTTCGATATCTGCGGAACTCAGGTCGGTTGTAGCGGGCGCGATGTAGAGGTTTTCGAAATCCGTGGCTACAGAGATTTCCTCTAGATGGGCATCTCCCATCAGCAAGTCATATGTTGTGCTTCCGCGTTCGGCCACATCAATACCCAGCCCAGTGGAGGCGTTGCCCTGCGGATCGATATCAACAATCAGGACGCGCTTTCCCAAATCCGACAATGCGCTGCCCAGATTGATCGCTGTCGTGGTTTTACCGACGCCACCTTTTTGGTTGGCTACAGCCATGATTTTCGGGCGAATTGGGGATAGCTCGTCAGGCACGCGACAAATCTCCGATACACAAAATGGCAGAGTCTGGATTGCTCTGACTAGGTTCTTTCTGAAGTGTGAAGGTCCAGTTTGCAAGCGCATCAGCCAGCTCTGCTTCGTGATTCACACCCTTTGGAAACAAAGCGATGCCTTCTGGCTTCACCAGTCCCGATGCATAGTCCAATAGCTTTGACAGCGGCGCCAAGGCTCGAGCGGACACGATATCCGCAGGCTCTATCGCTACCGCCTCAATGCGCTCGGCCAGGACGGTGACGGGCGTATTTGTTTCACGTGAAACACTGCGCATGAACGTGGCCTTGCGCTGATCACTTTCAACTAGGGTTACATGAAAATTTGGGCGAATGTCTTTTGCCAACATGGCGATGACCAGCCCAGGAAAGCCGCCGCCACTGCCCAGGTCCGTCCAGCTTTCCGCATTCTTCGGCACTTTATCCCACAGTTGGACGGAATCTAACAAGTGACGCGTCCAAAGGTTTGGGATCGTGCTGGGCGCGACCAAATTGATTTTCGGATTCCATTTTTCCAACAAAGCTGCGTAGCCGTCCAACCTG
Organism: Paracoccaceae bacterium; assembly: GCA_006844665.1. GTDB lineage: Bacteria > Pseudomonadota > Alphaproteobacteria > Rhodobacterales > Rhodobacteraceae > Dinoroseobacter. Next base: position 3,820 of record SPJP01000256.1, on the reverse strand, counting down.
TCCATTACCCCAGTGCTCAAATTGGTTTTAGACAGGAAAAAATCTCGATCTGTGGTCATGCTGATTTGCGCCGCTCGATCTTGCGGATATGGGCCAGGACCAAGGTCAGGGCCGCTGGCGTCATACCCTCAATCCGGCCAGCTTGATCCATAGAAGTCGGACGCACGCGGGTCAGTTTATCGCAAATCTCTCGCGACAACCCGCCGACCTCGGAATAATCCAACCATTCTGGCAGCAAACGTTTTGCGTCACGCGCCATCGCATCGACGTCGCGTTGTTGACGTTCGATGTAATTCGAATAAAGCGCATCGCGTTCCAGCTGATCCCGGATACTTGTGGGCAAACTCGTTAATTCTGGCCAAATTGAATCCAGATCTGAGATCTTGATATCGGGAAACGCCAACAACATTTCGCCTGTTCGCCTTGACCCGTCTTGGTTCACCTTCAAATCGTGCTGGCGCGCTTGGGTTGGCGTTAGCTCGGCACTGCGTAAAATCTGGCGGCCCTTTTCCAAGGCCTCCATTTTCTCAGCAAAGGCCGTGGCCCGAGCAGACGAAACGCTGCCAAGTTCCAACCCAAGGGGTGTTAAGCGCTGGTCCGCGTTGTCCGCCCGCAACGAAAGCCGGAACTCTGCCCGCGACGTAAACATTCGGTAGGGCTCGGAAACCCCCCGGGTGATCAGGTCGTCAATCATCACGCCGATGTAGGATTCTGAACGGGCGAAATGAACGGCATCTTGGCCCTGGCTTGCCCGCGCAGCGTTTAGCCCCGCGACCATGCCTTGCGCGGCTGCCTCTTCATATCCCGTGGTCCCGTTGATCTGCCCGGCAAGGTATAGGCCATTGATAGACTTCAGCTCTAACGTCGGGCGCAATGATTGTGGATCGACGAAATCGTATTCAATCGCGTAGCCCGGTTGCAAAATTTTCACATCTTCCAAACCAACAATAGACCGCACATAAGCCTCTTGTACGTCCACCGGCAAAGACGTCGAAATACCGTTTGGGTAAACCGTATTATCGTCCAAGCCTTCCGGTTCCAGAAAGATCTGATGGGAATCCTTGTCGGCAAAGCGCACGATTTTATCTTCGATGGACGGACAGTAGCGCGGGCCAATCCCGTCAATGTGACCGCCATACATGGCGGATCTAGACAGGTTCTCGCGAATGATGTCGTGGGTCTTTGCGTTGGTATGGGTGATCGCGCAGGTCACCTGCAGTTGCGCGACCTTGCCTGACATAAACGAAAAGAGCACCGGGTCTTCGTCACCCTCTTGCTGGTCCAAACTGTCCCAAGCGATCGAACTGCGTTCCAATCGCGGCGGCGTGCCGGTTTTCAACCGGCCCATCTCTAGGCCGAAGCTGTCCATCTGCTGCGCCAGCTTAACCGAAGGCTTGTCGCCGATCCGACCGCCAGGTCGAGATTGATCGCCCATATGAATAATGCCGCGCAGAAATGTGCCGGTCGTCAGAATCACTCGGCCGCAGTTTATAGTTGAACCATCTGCCAGCTCCGCGCCAGAAATATCGTTTCCGTCAAACAGGAACTGGGTGACTTCGCCCTCAATCACATCGAGATTAGTCTGGGCTTTGGTCAAAGCCTGCATCGTTTCGCGATAGATTTTTCGATCCGACTGGGCACGGGGGCCCTGTACCGCGGGGCCTTTACGACGATTTAGAAGACGGAACTGAATGCCAGCTTGATCCGCCACAACGCCCATGACACCACCAAGTGCGTCGATCTCGCGGACAAGGTGCCCTTTTCCGAGGCCGCCAATCGCGGGATTGCAGGACATGACGCCAATAGCATCTGCCCGCAAAGTGACCAGCGCCGTACGAGCACCCAGACGCGCGGATGCGTGGGCAGCCTCAGTTCCGGCGTGGCCGCCCCCAATTACAACAACATCAAAATCTTTTTGTTTCACGTGAAACACCGCCTACTTGCCCAAGCAGAAGCTCGAAAAAATCTCGTCTAGTATATCCTCGACATCCACTCGGCCTACCAGAGAATCCAGTGCCCTTATAGCGGTGTAGAGATGCTGCGCGATAATTTCTGCTTCGATATAGTCCCTGGCCAGCCAAGTTTCGGCGGCATTCAGCGCATCTAAAGCATGATCAACCGCAAGTCGGTGACGTTCGCGGATCAGGACAGAGCCACCATCGCCCAAAGCAAGCAATCTTTCCCCGATCAGGGCGATCAGTTGATCGATCCCTAGCCCCGTTTTGGAAGAGATCGACAGCCCCCCTGCGTTTCCCGTGTCTGCTTTGCTAACGACAACGATATCTGTTTCACGTGAAACATAGCCCACGGGCATTTCAGAACCCGAAACCAGCACGATCCGCAAATCAGCGGTATCAGCACGATCCCGGGCGCGGGCGATGCCAAGCGCTTCGACAACGTCCGAGGTTTCGCGCAGGCCAGCTGTGTCCAATAGAGTTACCGGCAAGCCTTCAAGCTCCATCCGGACCTCGACCACATCCCGCGTGGTACCAGCGATATCGGATGTAATCGCCGCTTCACGCCCCGCAAGGCGGTTGAGCAATGTAGATTTTCCGACATTAGGCGCGCCGAGGATCACAACTTCGAATCCATCGCGAACCCGTTCCGCAAACGCATGGCCCTTTTTTTGATCACGTAGGCTTTTCAAAACTGTCTGGGCAAGCTCTGCAACTTCCACAAACAGACCATCTGGGATTTCTTCATCTGCAAAGTCGATTGTAGCTTCTGTTAAAGCGGCGGCACGGATTAGCTGCGTCCTCCAAGTTTCAACTAAAGCCCCAATATCCCCGGAAAAAACACGCAAAGCTTGGCGTCGTTGGGCCTCTGTTTCTGCATCAATCAGATCTGCAAGACCTTCGACCTGGGCGATATCCATTCGGTCGTTTTCCAACGCACGCCTGGTAAATTCGCCTGGATCAGCAATACGACAATCGGGGATATCAGACAGTTCACTTAGGACGGCCCGCGCGATGGCTGGGCTGCCATGCAACTGAAGCTCGGCACTTTGTTCACCGGTAAAGCTGTGACCGGCTTCGAATAACAAAACCAAGGCTTCGTCTAAGGTTACATCGTCTGAGGACTTAAGAACCCGAACCGACGCAATGCGAGGTTTTGGCAGGCTGCCAGCCAAGGCCCGAACCGCGTCCCAGGACTTGGGGCCAGACATGCGAATGATTGAAACGCCTGCCTTGCCCCGCGCCGTGGCCAGCGCAAAGATCGTATCTTGCGCCATAAGCCGCGCCTTTTAGGTGTTCATCGAGTCGAAGAAATCGCTGTTCGACTTGGTTTGCTTCAGCTTCGAAATCAAGAATTCGATCGCATCTGTTGTACCCATTGGGTTCAAAATACGGCGCAGAACGAAGGTTTTCTGTAGGTCTATTTTGTTAACCAACAGCTCTTCTTTCCGAGTACCGGATTTCAGAATGTCCATCGCTGGGAACACGCGTTTGTCTGCGACCTTACGATCCAGAACAATTTCAGAGTTACCGGTGCCTTTGAATTCTTCAAAGATCACTTCGTCCATCCGCGAGCCCGTGTCGATCAAGGCCGTTGCGATAATTGTCAGCGAGCCACCTTCTTCAATATTCCGAGCCGCGCCAAAGAAACGTTTAGGACGCTGCAACGCATTCGCATCCACACCACCGGTCAAAACTTTACCAGAGGACGGCACGACGGTGTTAAACGCCCTACCAAGTCTAGTGATCGAATCGAGAAGAATAACAACATCTCGTTTATGTTCGACCAAACGCTTGGCTTTCTCGATCACCATCTCGGATACAGCAACGTGGCGGGTGGCGGGTTCGTCAAAAGTGGACGAGAT
>SPJP01000195.1 GCA_006844665.1 Paracoccaceae bacterium | reverse complement strand
GTAATTTGGCCCGCAAACCGGATATGAGGATGGGACAGCCAGCGCATCTGGTCATCCAAAAGGGTCGGGCTGTTCAAAAATGTGTTTCGGTGAATGCCGCCCAAACGCGCGAAGCTGGCGTTTTCCAAGCCAGGGATCATGCGCAAAACCTCGGTCTGTGCGCCGTATTTCATCTTGGTTTGAAAGCCCACAATATTGTACAGCGTTCCCAAAGCGTTGTCCCGCCTAAGCTGGACCACTGCATAAGGTTTGGTTTCTGGATCATTGGCGTTTGTTAGGCCTACAGGCTTCATCGGGCCAAAGCGCAACGTTTCGCGGCCGCGTTCTGCCATCACCTCTATCGGCAAGCAACCGTCGAAATATCCCGCAGTTTCGCCCTCTTTGAACTCGGTCTTTTCGGCGGCCAGTAGGGCATCAATGAAAGCCTCGTACTGATCTTTGGTCATTGGGCAGTTCAGATAGGCGGTACGTTCTTCCTCAGTCTCGCCTTTGTCGTAGCGCGATTGCATCCATGCTTTCGACATGTCGATGCTTTCGTGGTAAATAATCGGTGCGATTGCGTCAAAAAAAGCCAACGCCTCGGCCCCGGTTTTTTCCTGGATAGCAGCGGCCAAAGCGCCAGAGGTCAAAGGCCCCGTAGCAATGATCCACTGTCCAGTATTCGGAATTTCCGATATTTCTTCGTAGCTTACAGAGATATTCTCATGTGCCATAAGTTTGGAAGTGACGGACTCCGCAAACGGGTCACGATCCACGGCCAAAGCGCCACCAGCGGGCAATGCATGTTTATCGGCTGTCTGCATGATCAGACCGTTGGCGGCGCGCATTTCCCAATGCAGTAGCCCAACGGCATTCTGTTCGTCATCATCGGACCGAAATGAATTCGAACACACCATTTCCGCGAGATTGCCGGTGCGATGGGCAAAGGTTTCAACCTTGGGCCGCATCTCGTGGATAACCACTTTGACGCCCATATTAGCGGCCTGCCAGGCAGCCTCGGATCCGGCCATTCCGCCGCCGACGATATGTAATTCTTGTGTCATGCCGTGTAGATAGGCGAGCGGCTGCGCGAGGGGAAGCCCCCGCGCAGGTCTTTATTCTTCGACAGCCGCCTCAGCGTCATCTTCATCGCCCTGATCGGCCACCAAGGCAACGCTGACCACAACTTCGCCGGCACCAGTATTGAACACTTTGACACCGCCAGCGCTGCGCGACCGGAAGGAAATCCCATCAATAGGGCAGCGAATAGATTGCCCGGTCGAGGTCGCCAACATAATCTGGTCATCAGTTTGCACTGGGAAACAAGCCACCAAAGCCCCGCCGCGCATGGCCTTGTCCATGGCGATCACGCCCTGGCCGCCTCGACCTCGCACAGGATAATCGTGGCTAGAGCTGAGCTTGCCAGTTCCTGATTCCGAAATCGTCAGAATAAGGTCCTCAAAAGCTGACATTTCAGCGTAGCGCTCGGGGGTGATTGTTTCGGCCCCAGTTGCCTCTTCGTCGGCTTCAATTTCGGCCTCGTCAGACAATCCGGCGACCGCGCGGCGCATTTTTAGATAGGCGGCGCGCTCGTCCGGTGACGCTTCAAAGTGGCGAATGACGCCCATGGACACCACGCGATCGCCTTCGGCCAGGCGAATGCCGCGAACGCCGGTGCTTTCACGGCTTTGGAAAACTCGTACGTCCGTGGTTTGGAACCGGATTGCACGGCCAAGGGCTGTCACCATCATCACGTCGTCGTCTTCGTCACAAATCTGCGCGCGGACCAGTTCGACGCCTTCGGGCAATTTCATCGCGATCTTGCCGTTGCGCATAACATTTGCGAAATCCGACAGAGCATTGCGGCGCACATCCCCTGCCGAGGTCGCAAAGACGATCTGTAGATCGGCCCAATCGGCCTCGTCCCGGTCAACGGGCATCACGGCTGCAATACCGGTACCGGCTTGAATCGGCAGAATGTTCACCAGGGCTTTGCCCCGCGCGTTGCGGCCGCCCTGGGGCAGGCGCCATGTCTTCAATTTGTAGACCATGCCATTGGTCGTAAAGAACAAAAGAGGCGTGTGGGTGTTGGCGACGAACAGGGTTGTCACAACGTCGTCGTCCTTGGTCGCCATGCCCGACAGACCCTTGCCGCCGCGTTTTTGGGCACGGAATTCGGCCAAAGGCGTGCGTTTGATATAGCCCGATTCCGTGATCGTCACGACCATGTCTTCACGTTCGATCAGGTCTTCGTCGTCCATATCGCCGTCAAATTCGACAATCTCGGTCCGGCGAGGCACGGCAAATTGGTCTTTCACTTCCGTTAATTCGTCGGAAATAATCGACATGATCCGAACGCGCGAGCGCAGAATATCCAGATAGTCTTTGATCTTTTCGGCCAGGCTTTCCAGCTCGTCGGTAACCTCTGTCACGCCCAACTGGGTCAAACGCTGCAGGCGCAATTCCAAGATCGCGCGGGCCTGGGCCTCGGACAGATTGTAGGTACCATCTTCGTTCAGCTTGTGGCTTGGATCGTCAATCAGCTGAATAAACGGTGCGATTTCCTTGGCGGGCCAGCGCCGGGTCATCAACGCCTCGCGCGCGGCGGGCGCGTCGGCCGAGGCGCGGATTGTAGCGACAACTTCGTCCACGTTGGACACAGCCACCGCCAAACCACACAGCACATGGCTGCGTTCGCGGGCTTTTCGCAGCTCAAACGCAGTGCGGCGGGCAACAACTTCTTCGCGGAAGGTCACGAAAGAGGTCAGGAAGTCCCGCAAAGTCAGCTGTTCGGGTTTACCACCGTTCAGCGCCAGCATGTTGCACCCAAAAGAGGTTTGCATCGGGGTGAACCGGAACAATTGGTTCAAGACGACTTCGGCTGTGGCGTCCCGCTTCAGCTCGACCACCACGCGTACACCAACCCGGTCGGATTCGTCCTGCACATGGGAAATGCCTTCGATCTTCTTTTCCCGCACCAGATCCGCGATCCGCTGGATCATGGTCGCCTTGTTCACTTGATAAGGAATCTCATCCAGAACAATAGCATAGCGGTCTTTGCGAATTTCTTCGATCCGGGTTTTCGCCCGTATGATCACGCTGCCGCGGCCGTCGGTATAGGCCTTGCGCGCACCAGAACGGCCCAGAATAATCCCGCCGGTCGGGAAATCCGGGGCAGGGACGTATTGCATCAGATCTTCGGTGCTCAGGTCCGGGTTTTCGATCAGGGCCAGGGTCGCGTCAATCACTTCGCCCAGATTATGGGGCGGAATATTGGTGGCCATACCCACCGCGATGCCACCCGCGCCGTTGACCAGCATATTTGGGAACCGCGCCGGCAGAACCGAAGGCTCCAGATCTTTGCCGTCGTAATTGTCCTGAAAATTCACCGTATCTTTGTCGATATCGGCCAAAAGGAAGGCGGCGGGCTTGTCCATCCGCACTTCGGTGTAACGCATAGCGGCCGCATTATCGCCGTCCATCGACCCAAAGTTGCCTTGACCGTCCAGCAGCGGCAGCGACATGGAAAAATCCTGCGCCATCCGCACCAAAGCGTCGTAAATCGCGCTGTCGCCATGGGGGTGGTACTTGCCCATCACATCGCCAACCGGGCGGGCCGATTTGCGGTAGCTTTTCTCGTGGCTGTTTCCCGTCTCATGCATCGCGTATAAAATGCGGCGGTGAACCGGTTTCAGACCGTCGCGCAGATCGGGGATGGCACGGCTGACGATCACGCTCATGGCGTAGTCCAGATAGGACGTTTTCATCTCTTCCGCGATCGAGATCGAGGGGCCGTCATGAGGGGCGCGGACGATTTTGTTTTCGTCTTCGTTTTCAGGCACTTCCGGGGTATCGGTCACTGTCTGCTCAGCCTTTTTAGGATGCCACAATATTTAGTTGGCCCCAGTATATCCTGACCCGCATCTTGCGTGCAACCACGCTGTTTTATCTAGCCGCTACATTAGGGCTTTCGTGTTGGGCGCTGTTTTTAAAGGGATAAAGGCGATTGCAGGTGTCACCCAGAGTGTTGGGCGAAAACCACTTGAGCCCAGGCCGTTATGTTTCGCCCCAAAACACCCCGAAAAGGGCCGAACAGAGTCGGCCCTAGTCGACTGCATAAGACTTAGCGGCGAAAGAACGCCACGGCCCAAATAATGGCCAATCCAAAGGTCAAAATGCCGTTCCAACTGGCCATGGAAAGGCCCAGAAAATCCCACGGAATTTCATCACAGCGGATCAGGGGGGCGGCTTCGATTTGGGCGAACAGCTCATCCACCGTCAGGGACCCAATGTCGTTGGTGGTGGTGCAGGTGGTGGGGCCTTCCCACCAGTTCTGTTCGACCCCGGAATGATAAAGCGCGACGCCGCTGCCCCAAAGGGTTGCCCCAAGGCCCACAAGGCTGAACCACGGGCTGATCACACTGCCCGCGCCGGCGACGATGGCTAAGACATGGGGCCAACGCTGCCAGATACACAGTGCACAAGGCGCCAGCCCCAGCACATATTGAAAGAAAAACGCACCCAGCAGCAGCGCCAAAGACCCAAAGGCCGCGATTAAGGACAGTCGTTTGCTCATCTTCATTTTCATCTTTGTTTTCTTATAAGAATTTGGTCGCGTAGAAGCCCCCAACAAGGATCAGGACAAACAACACGAACATCAGGCCAAGGCGCTTTTCAATAAAATCGCGGATAGGTGCGCCGAACTTCCACAACAGTGCAGCAACGATGAAAAACCGCATGGCGCGCGCTACGATGGAAGTGACAATAAACGTGCCCAGTGGCAAGCCCGTCCAACCTGACATGATTGTGATCACTTTGTAAGGGAAAGGGGTCAGGCCCGCAATCAGCACCGGCCAGAACCCCAAATCGTTAAAGCGGGTGTTGAACTCTGCCATACTGTCGGCTTTGCCCAGGCTTTCCAGGATCGGGGCGCCGATACTGTCGTAAAACAAAGCACCGATCATATAGCCCAGCAATCCGCCCAGCACACTGGCGACGGTCGCAACCGATGCGATCAAGAACGCCCGTCGGGGGGCGGCCAGAATCATCGGGATCATCAAAACATCCGGCGGAATCGGGAAGACCGAGCTTTCGATAAAGGCAACAAAGGCCAGAACCCATAGAGCATAGGGTGAATTGGCCTGAGCCATGGTCCAGTCGTAAAGGCGGCGGAGCATAAAAATCGTCCCAAATTAAAGTCTTGCCGCACTTGCAGCACGGGGCAACCCATCCGTCAAGCAAAGGATATGCATTTTCGATCTGGACGCCGCCGCGAACCAAGTCTAAACGGTGCTTCGAGGCCCGAGTGGCGGAATTGGTAGACGCAGGGGATTCAAAATCCCCCGATGGAGACATCTTGTCGGTTCGAGTCCGACCTCGGGTACCAGCCTCAACTTCCCTGACCCATGCACAACTGGTTTTAAAAACCCAAGACCACGGAATTCCGGGATCTAGGGCCGATCTCAGGGTTCCAAATGGAATTCTCGGTCGATTGCGTTCGGATTTTGCACTTCGATCAGGCGCAAATCTAGCCAGCCCAGGCCCACTGTTTCTTTCCCTACATCAATCAAATTACCCGGAATGGGCCTGTTTTGCCCCGGCATGCGTGTCGCCCAATCCCATTTGAACGTGGTTGCAATGCGTAATTGCAATTTACCACAATAATTACAGTTATTTAGGGAGATTCTCCGGAATTCCTCGCCCCATCCCAATCAGCAAAATCGCAAATTGGTTCCTAGGTCAGAACGCTGTGTTTCCCCTTGTCCGCTTGAGGCGACGTGCCATTGAGCCGAGTTTGAGCGCAACCAAGCACAGCCGGTGCACCCTGATTTCGGAGGAATAAGATGACGGACTCGATAAATTCGAACGACACTCCCAATCCAGAGCGCGAGGCGTCTCTTGCTGGGGCTGCAGTTGCATCTGATGGTGTGATCACAGGCACAAGCAGCAGCGATTCTATCATTGCGGGCTATACCGATGCCGACGGCGATATGGTCGAT
>SPJP01000040.1 GCA_006844665.1 Paracoccaceae bacterium | reverse complement strand
ACCATTTTCAGGAGAATTTGGCGTGCTGTATTCCGTAACAGGCATGGCCGAGGCGCGCGAATGGTTGAACCTGGCTTATGGGCGCACCGGCACTAACCCACGCAAAAACACAGGCGCTGCTATCCTAAGCTTGATGGCTGGAATTTTTCTGCTGGCGTGGCCGCTGGCTGGTTTTTTGCCCGAAGACGAGGCCCCCGAGGCACTGACCCAGGGCGAATTTTGGATTGCCGCCCTTGTGCCTGCTTTTTTCACACCGCTGGTTCTATCGGCGCTGCAAACACAATTTCTACCGATTGTGCTGGCGGACTACCTGACGCTGCACATGCTAATCTATGGCGCATGGACCGTGCTTATCTTGCGCGGCTTTGGCCACGTGACCGAACCGCCTCATGGTGCGACGGCCGCCGTTTTGGTCGTGTTTGGCATTGTGTTGTTTGGCGGGATGATGGACCGCTACGTGACCGCGTTTCTACCCGCTGGTATCCGCCCGTTTCTGTTCATTGTAATAGCAATTGGGACGGTGCCCTACATGTTCGGCGAAACCAAATTGTTAGAGGCTGGGAATACCGGTTTTGCCTATAGTTTGGCCGCGCGCCTATGCTTCATCAGCTCTTTGCTGGTGGCCACTGTCCTGACCCCCGAACGCCTAGAGTTCATGTGGGTCATTCTACCTTTGATCCTGATTTACTTCGTCGTTTTCGGCACAATTGGCGGTTGGTTCGGCAGGCGTACCGGGTCGGTTTCAGCGGTGGGATACGGCCTGGGGATCGTGTTGGCATGGGTGCTGGCGGTGTCTTTACCCATGATAGCCCCCTAGGCAAAAAGGGGCTTTTCCGCCCTGCTATCGCCCTGTTTTTTCAATCCGCCGACTCAGCTGCATCACACTGTGGAAAATCCCGTTCACGACATGCCCTAATTTGCGCCAATCGCGTGACATTCTCGCCTTAAACCCTTATAAAATGACAAAAATATAAAGGAAGGCCACTATGGCAGAGCCAACCCAAGCGCCAAACGAATATGGCGCGGATTCTATCAAAGTTCTCAAAGGCTTAGAAGCGGTGCGCAAGCGCCCTGGGATGTATATTGGCGACACCGACGACGGATCTGGCCTGCACCATATGGTTTACGAAGTCGTCGACAACGGAATTGACGAAGCGCTGGCCGGTCATGCGGACCATGTAGCCGTTACAATACACGCGGATTCCAGTGTTTCTGTCAGCGACAACGGCCGGGGTATCCCGGTTGGGATTCACGAAGAAGAAGGCGTTTCCGCAGCCGAGGTTATCATGACCCAGCTGCATGCAGGCGGTAAGTTCGACGACAATTCTTACAAGGTCTCGGGCGGTCTGCACGGCGTGGGTGTTTCGGTTGTGAACGCCTTGTCCGATTGGTTGGAACTGCGCGTCTGGCGCGACGGAAAAGAGCATGTCGCGCGCTTTGAAAACGGCGACACGGTCGAACATCTGAAAGTGGTCGGCGATACCCCGGATCGCACGGGCACCGAGGTTCGGTTTATGGCCGCCCTTAGCACCTTTTCCAATTTGGACTACTCGTTCAAGACCCTGGAAAACCGTCTGCGCGAACTGGCATTTCTGAACTCTGGCGTACGGATCATTTTGAAGGATCTGCGCCCGGCAGAACCCTTAGTGTCGGAGCTGTTCTACGAAGGCGGCGTAAAGGAGTTTGTGCGGTATCTGGACCGTTCGAAAACGGCCGTTATGACCGACCCGATCTTTATCACTGGCGAGCGGGACGAAATCGGCGTTGAGATCGCTATGTGGTGGAACGACAGCTATCACGAACAGGTCTTGCCGTTCACAAACAACATCCCACAACGCGATGGTGGCACCCATTTGGCGGGCCTACGAGGCGCGCTGACCCGGACCATCAACAACTATGCGCAGTCCAGCGGGATCGCGAAGAAGGAAAAGATCAACTTTACTGGCGACGATGCCCGTGAAGGCCTGACTTGCGTTCTGTCTGTGAAAGTTCCTGATCCCAAATTCAGCTCTCAGACCAAGGACAAACTGGTTTCGTCCGAAGTCCGCCCCGCCGTCGAAGGTTTGGTCAACGAAAAGCTCGCTGAATGGTTTGAAGAAAACCCTCAGATCGCCAAGCAAGTTGTCAGCAAGATTGTCGAAGCGGCCCTCGCCCGCGAAGCAGCGCGTAAAGCCCGTGAATTGACGCGTCGGAAAACGGCGATGGACGTCGCGTCGTTGCCGGGCAAACTGGCCGATTGTCAGGAAAAAGATCCGTCAAAGTCCGAAGTCTTCCTGGTGGAGGGGGACAGCGCGGGCGGTTCGGCCAAGCAAGGCCGATCGCGGCAAAATCAGGCGGTTTTGCCCTTGCGCGGTAAAATCCTGAACGTCGAACGCGCGCGGTTCGACCGGATGCTGGGCAGCCAGGAAATCGGCACACTGATCACCGCACTTGGCACCGGGATTGGACGGGACGAGTTCAACATCGACAAGCTGCGTTACCATAAGATCGTCATTATGACCGATGCGGATGTCGACGGCGCTCATATTAGGACTCTTCTTTTGACCTTCTTCTTCCGCCAAATGCCAGAGCTGATCGAAGGCGGGTTTTTGTATATTGCCCAGCCACCTTTGTTCAAAGTGGCCCGTGGCAAGTCCGAAGTATATCTGAAGGACCAGACCGCGCTGGAAGATTATTTGATCGCCCAAGGCACCGAAGGCGCGACCTTGCGTCTGGGCACGGGCGAAGAAATTACCGGTCAAGACCTTTGCAGGGTTGTGGAAGAAGCGCGCCAGGTGCGCCGGATTTTACAAGCCTTTCCAACCCACTACCCGCATCACATCCTGGAACAATCTGCCATTGCCGGGGCCTTTATGCCTGGCAAGATTGACGCCGATATTCAAGGCACAGCCGATGCTGTTGCTGCACGTTTGGACTTGGTGTCTGCGGAATATGAACGTGGTTGGCAAGGTCGTCCGACCCAGGATCACGGCTTGCGGTTCTCGCGTCTTTTGCGAGGCGTGGAAGAGGTCCGCACCTTGGACGGCCCGGTTTTGCGATCCGGTGAAGCTCGTCGTTTGGGCACCCTGACCAGCAATTTGCAAGACGTCTACACCCAACCAGCGACCCTGTTGCGCAAAGACAAGGGGATCGACATTTTTGGGCCTTTGGATTTGCTAAAAGCCGTTCTGGACGAAGGCGAAAGGGGCCTGTCCTTGCAGCGCTATAAAGGTCTGGGGGAAATGAACCCCGATCAGCTGTGGGAAACCACATTGGACCCCGAGGCCCGTACTTTGTTGCAGGTGAAAGTTGATGATTTGGCTGAAGCTGACGACATTTTCACAAAGCTGATGGGTGACGTGGTTGAGCCGCGGCGAGAGTTCATTCAGCAAAATGCGCTGAGCGTGGAAAACCTGGATTTCTAGGCCACGATATCAATATCAGAGAACGCGAGCGTCCCCGTTTCCATCCCAAAGATGTTAAACATATTGCTCGCGTTTCCTCCGTCCGGATCGATCCACAGCCCTTTCCAGAAGGTTTCGATATAGAGAACCGGATCGTTGGCGGCAAAACTGGCAGGCAGACCCGCGCCGGTTTCGGTGTTTGCCGCCAAAGCGACTAAATCGGTGACACCAAAAGCGCTGGCCTGGATCTCGATCCGGTCAAGCCCGGTTACGAAATCGCGGACCACATCGCCAATTCCGGTCATGTCAGAAAAAACAAACGTGTCCGCGCCTGTGCCGCCATATAGCACATCAACGCCAATTCCACCGTTCAGCTCATCATTGCCGTCGCCACCGTCCAGCGAGTCGCCGTCTTGGCCACCGCGAAGCTCATCATTGCCATCGCCGGCAAACAGAACATCGCTACCGGTTCCACCTCCCAGAACATCATCGCCAGTTTGGCCGAAGATCCAGTCATTGCCATCTTCGCCATAGAGCCAATCATTGTCCGCGCCACCGTCCAGAGAATCCCCGCCACCGCCGCCATGGATTGTGTCGTTGCCTTCTTGCCCAAACAAAGCGTCCGTTTCCGTTCCGTTGGCTGAGGAATTGTGCCCATAAATAAGATCGTCCCCGAACCCGCCATAGATCCAATCCACCCCGCCATCACCGGACAAGGTGTCATTCTGGTAGCCGCCGTCGATACCATCATCGCCAGCACCACCATTGATCACGTCATCGCCATCCTGACCTTGCAAAGAATCCGTGTCTGCACCGCCGTCCAGCGTATCATTGCCAAAACCTCCATAGACAAAGTCGATCCCGGCCCCGCCGAACAGTTCGTCGTTCCCGTAGCCGCCATCAAGGCTATCATTGCCCTGGCCGCCATAAATCTCGTCAGCGTCATCTTCGCCAAACAGGGCGTCGCCGTCATTGCCGCCATAGATCTCATCCAAGCCAGTGCCGCCATAGATCCAATCGACTCCATCTTCCCCATGAAGCAAGTCGTCACCCGAACCGCCGCTGATCCCATCCCCGCCACCGCCACCGTAGATGGTGTCGTTTCCGTTTTCACCAAACAGTGCGTCGGTTGCATCGGCCTGTGCAATTAACCCACTGCGCCCAAGGTCCTGATGGTCGCCGTAAATGGTGTCATAACCATTGCCGCCATAGATGAAATCTGTTCCGCCTTCGCCGATCAGCAGATCATATCCGCTGTCGCCATAAATCTCGTCATTGCCGGCATTGCCCCAAAGCGTATCATCCGCGCCCAGCCGGCCAACCATCTTGTCATCCCCGGCTAACCCGTCGAGCGAACTTACGCCTGTCGCCACACCGTAGAGCAGATCATTACCCGATGTGGGGACCGGCGCGGCGCCCTGGATCGTCAGATTGACCGTAGCGGTGCTGGACGAAGATCCGTCTGTTACAGTATAGGTGAAGCTATCCGTTCCCGTTTCCCCCAGGATCAAACTTAGGAAAACTTCGCCCGGATCATAACTGAACGTGCCATCCGCATTCAGCGTTAGTGCGGCCCCAGAGGCTAAGGTAAACGGCGCTCCTAACGTTGCCGCGCCATTTAGCAAGCTAACGGTCAAAGCGCTGCCACTGTCGGCCCCTGCGCCATTGTCAGCCAGAACGTTGCCTGTCAGAACATCGAATTCAAAAAATGTGAACACATCGTTTTGTGCAACGAGACCAGGATCAGAATCCGCCAGCTGCAGACTGCCATCCGAAAACTCTGCGAACTCAAAATTGGTGAGAGTTGTGCTTTCACCGTTGCGCTGGAATGTCCATTGAGTTGCCGATACCTGAGTGACTGTATAGTCGGCTTGGGCAAACGCGAAAACTGCTGTATCGTTGCCTGCGCCACCTTCGGCTGAATTTGAACCAAGACCAAGGGTCATTCGGTTGGCCGCCGCGTTTCCGGTCACGGTATCGTTGCCAGCCCCCAACACTATGTTTTCTATAACTGTATCAGTGTAGATGGCCAAAGCCCCTGCTACACCGTTGATATCGGATCGACCACCGCCTCTTAAATCAACGGTATTGTGGGTGACCGAGCTGGCGAAATTCAGGGTGTCCACACCGCCTTCGTCTATCAGCGTATAGGCCACGGCATTCTGTAGCCCGTTGATTTGATCCAGATAAGTACCTGTCGTGCCGCCCTCACCGTAAACTGTGTCGGCTGTACGTAGGGTCCCAGCGCTTCCATAAAGCGTTTGGATTGCCAGAACATCGGCCATCATCGGCGTAATGGCATAAGCCTTATCGCCGGACACATATGTATTCTCGACCTGATCAAAATAAGACATGACCGAGACACGCCAGCTGTCATTCAGGAACAAGTTGTCGACGCCGTAAGTGGCCGAGCCGTTGTAGTCGCCCGCGTGACCCAGTCCCAAAACGTGACCAAATTCATGGAGATACGTTTGGAACGAATAGTTGTCCAAACGCCCTTCGTCCCCAAGTATCCAATCTTTGCCAATGTTGATCGTGGCCGAGGTTATGAAGTTTTGCCCGTCATTTGAAAAGCTGGCATAAGCCGTGCCCAAAACCTCGTCATCCAAAACGATTTGACCACCGGAGCTGACGGTGTTGAACCCTATGCCCGTTGCTTCAGCCCACGCTTCCATAGCTGCATTC
>SPJP01000132.1 GCA_006844665.1 Paracoccaceae bacterium | reverse complement strand
GTCATGTTTGGCATGGTCGTCGCGGCGGGTGTTTCTATGCTGTCTGACGTGGATTGGAACCGCCGCAACATGGTTATCTTTGCGATTGCTCTGTCCTTGGGGCTTGGCCTGCAATTGGAACCCGGCGCGCTGCAGTACCTGCCCGGCACAGTTAAAGTCTTGGCCACGTCTGGCATTTTGCCAGCCGCATTTATCGCCATTGTCCTAAACTTGGTTCTGCCACAAGAACTTGCGTCTGAGGCAACCGAAGAACTCTCGGGCGGTCTGTCAGGCCAAAGCGAGGACTAATCCGTTCACTACACTTAAGAGCCCCCTTGCTGCTTGCAGGGGGGCTTTTTGATAGGTGGCCGCGTTTTTAGAACGCGCGGCGCCCGTCGCTGTAGGTTTCACGCAGCACTGGCGTGCCATCGAGAGTAGAAAATCGAATGCAGTCGGCCCGCAAACCAACCCGCAATTCGCCGCGATCCTGCAGACCGACCTTCTTGGCCGGGGTTTGAGTTACAGTTGCGATCCCTTTGGCCATGTCACCCCACAGCTCACCCAACTGTACTGCCGCCATCAACAGCCCGGCAGGGACGTAATCAGACGACAGAATGTCCAAGCGGTCCAGTTTGGCCAGCTCAAGCGCGGCAACATTGCCCGAGTGAGAGCCCCCCCGGATCAGGTTCGGGGCCCCCATGATGGTTGCGATACCGTTTGCATGGCACGCCTCAGCAGCCTCGACCGTTGTTGGGAATTCAGCAAGCGTGATGCCATATCCATGGCTCGCCTCGACCTGCGCCACCGTCGTGTCATCATGGCTGGCCAGAGTTGCGCCATAGCGCATGGCGGCGGCTACAGTTGCGGCTTCGTGTTTTGCGCCCAATTTGTTTTGCAGGCCGTGCAGGAAGGTGACGTAGTCATCGAACCCTTCTTGATTCAAACCATGTTTGCCGCAGACATAGTCCTTGAATTTCTGCACGTCACTGAACTGCCGCTGACCTGGCGTGTGGTCCATCATTGATACGATCCCGACCCGATCCTCGGGGCCGAACTCTGCCAACTCCTCGATCAGAGTTTCGGAACAAATCTCGGCCCGCAGGTGGATATGGTGGCTGATTCGAAGGCTGCCCGTGTCGCGCATCGCCAAAATCTCGTCCGCCATCCGTCGGGCGTATTTTCCATACCCCTTTTTGCCATCCGACAGAATGGACCCAACCCGGATCGCATCGAACACAGTGGTGATCCCGGTGCCTGCCAGCTCTCGGTCATGGGCAAGGATAGCTGCGCGATGAGGCCAATCTACCCTTGGCCGTGGGCTTAAATGCCGTTCCAGGTTGTCTGTGTGCAGCTCGACCAGACCCGGCGCAACAAAATCGCCTTCCATGTCAAAGGCACCGGACGGCACGGCTGTTCCCGTATCAATTGCGGCAATCAACCCGTCTTTAATTTTGACAGAGCCTCGGACGACCTCGGTGCCAAGAATTAGCATCGCATTGGCGAGAACGGTTTCTTTTGTCATGCTAGTGTCACGCTTTTTGGGCAGTCGCTTAGAACTGCTGGAGAATTTGAATGTTTGAACGATACGCTATTTTCTACACGCCGCCGGACGGGAAGCTGCAAGAGTTCGGAGCCACTTGGCTGGGCTGGGATTCGGTGGCTGGCCAAGCCGTTGCCCATCCCGAAATTGGTGGGTTGGACGTCGCGGCGCTGACCAAAACACCGCGCAAATACGGCCTGCACGGCACGCTGAAGGCGCCGTTCCGGCTGGGCGATGGCGTGGATTTGGCCAGGGTTCAAGACGCGGCGCAGGAATTTGCGGGCCTGAATAAACCGGTTTCTTTGGCTGGGTTGGAGCTGCAGCACGAACATGGATTTATCGGGCTGCGCCCCGCTTGCGACCAGACCGACCTGAACAGTTTGGCCGCAAACATTGTGCGGTTCTTTGATCCGCTGCGTGCACCGTTGACCGATGCCGATATCGCCCGCCGTCGCAAATCCAGACTTAGCCCGCGCCAGGATCAGCAAATGCTGGATTGGGGCTATCCCTTTATTTTTGAAGACTTTCACTTTCATCTGACGCTTAGCGGTGCAGTCCAACCGGCCCTTGCAGAGGCCGTTATTAACCCGCTGCGACCGGCCTTGATGCCGCTGGTACCCAGCCCGTTTGTGATCGACGCGATCACGGTCATGGGCGAAGATAGGCAAGGAATGTTTCATCAAATCCATCGCTACGCGTTGGCCGGATAAAGCCGCGCCAAAACGGCCCCTACCGTTTCGTCGAGCGGGCCGCTATTGTCGACTTGATAGGCCTGAATACCTTCCGGCATCACGAAATTCGCGCGCTCCAGCCTTTTTTCGATCTCTTCTAGGGTTTCGCGGCCCCGAGCCTTTAGGCGTTTCGCCAATGCGTCTCGATCCGCCGTCAACAAAATCGTCTCAAACCGTGCAAATCGGTTTTGTCCTTGAAGCAGAACCCCACGCGACAAGTTCGCGATGACATCGTGACCTTGGGCGAGCGCCGCAAGTACCGTTGACGGTATGCCATAGCGTAGCCCATGTGCAGCCCAGCTGAGCGCAAAAGCGCCTTGTTCTTCAAGCTGGGTGAACTGAGCCTCTGTCACACCATCGAAATCCTCACCCCCAGCGTCGCTTGGCCTTGTGATCACACGACGGGCCAACAACAGTTTCGGGTTCTGCTCCGCCAGCGCCAGCATCACACTGTCTTTTCCGACCCCAGAGGGGCCAACAATGGCAATGAAGCGTCCCGTCATGCCGCAAGCCCGGGCGTGAACTGTGTGACATCAAACTGCCGGTCGCATATGGCATCCCGCGCTGCATGGTCATGGAAAATGCCGATAATCGCGACCCCGCGCGCTTTGGCTTCTTCGATCATGGTCAGAACTGTTGCGCGGTTGGTCGGGTCAAGGCTGGCTGTGGGTTCATCTAACAACAAGGCAGGGTAAGGGTAGGCAAACCCACGAGCGATGTTCACCCGCTGCTGCTCGCCCCCGGAAAAGGTCGTTGGGCTTAGCTGCCACAAGCGTTCCGGGATGTTTAGCCGGGACAGCAATACTTTTGCGGACGCAATGGCAGTATCCCGATCAGACCCGGTCGCGAGCAGTGGTTCCGCAACTACATCTAAAGTCGACACACGGGGCACGACCCTTAGGAACTGGCTGACATAACCCAATGTCGTGCGCCGCAGCTGAATAATCTGACGAGGCACGGCGGACACGACATCCAAGTCACCGACCATGATCCGTCCAGACGCGGTAAGATAGTTCCCGTAGATCATTCGCATCAATGTTGATTTGCCAGCACCCGACGCACCAACCAAGGCGACGCATTCGCCAGCCTCCACCTGCAAGCTCGCGCCCGCCATAACAGGAATGACCGCTGCACCCTGATTGTGAAGCGTGAATGATTTAGAGACGTTTTCAACAGAAATCATAGCGTCATACCTGCAGGACAGAGGAAACAAGCAATTGGGTGTAGGCGTGCTGTGGGTCATCCAGAACTTGGTCGGTCAAACCCGTTTCGATGACATGGCCATCCTTCATCACCATCAAACGGTCTGCCAGTAACCGCACGACGGCCAAATCATGGGTCACAATGATCGCACTTAGATTCATTTCGCGCACCAAGCCGCGCAGCAAATCAAGCAATCGGGCCTGTACGCTAACGTCCAAACCACCCGTGGGTTCATCCATGAACACAAGCCTGGGGCCGGTAACCAGATTGCGCGCGATTTGAAGGCGCTGTTGCATCCCGCCGGAAAACTGCGTCGGGCGGTCGTCGATACGGTCAGATGTGATCTCAACCCGGCCAAGCCAGTCGATCGCCTTGTCGCGGATATCGCCGTAGTGGCGGGCGTTCACGGCCATCAACCGTTCACCAACATTGCCACCCGCACTGACATTCATCCGCAAACCGTCCCGGGCGTGCTGGTGCACAAAGGCCCAATCCGTGCGGCTTAGCATCCGGCGTTCTGGCTCGCTCATTGTGATTGTATCGCGCATTCCATCGGCTCGGGTGTCAAACCGAACCGCACCGCGATCCGGGGTTAGATGCCCGGCCAAGCAGTTCAGCAAGGTCGATTTGCCCGAACCGCTTTCGCCGACAATCCCCATGACTTCGCCCGGGTACAGATCAAAGGACACATCCGTGCACCCGATCCGGTGGCCATAGAACTTGGCCACGTCTTCTACTTGCAATAGCGGTGTCATGCTGCGTCCTCCGCATAGGGAACGCCTTGGGCCCCGACATGGCCCTGTTTGCGACGTCCAGCGCAATAATCTGTGTCCGAGCACATGAACATGCGCCCGCCTTCATCATCAACGATCAGCTCGTCCAAATAGCTGTCTTCCGCCCCGCAAAGATCACAAGCGTGATCAGCTTTTGACGCTTCAAAAGGGTAGTCGTCGAAATCAAGGCTAACGACCTGCGTGTAAGGTGGGATCGCGTAGATCCGCTGCTCTCGACCAGCGCCGAACAGTTGAATCCCGGCCATTTCCAGCTTTGGATTATCAAACTTTGGAATCGGGGACGGATCCATCACATAACGCCCTTCGACCTTAACGGGGTAGGCATATGCCGTCGCAATAGCGCCGTGTTGGCTGATGTCTTCGTACAGTTTCACATGCATCAAACCGTATTCTTCCAAAGCATGCATTTTCCGAGTTTCCACCTCGGACGGTTCCAAAAACCGCAAGGGTTCGGGGATTGGCACTTGATAAACAAGGATCTGGTCGTCGCGCAGATCCTGTTCTGGAATCCGGTGGCGGGTTTGAATGACGCTGGCTTCTTCGGTTGCCTCGGTCACTTTTACACCGGCTGTCTTTTGGAAAAACCGCCGGATGGACACTGCGTTGGTCGTGTCATCGGCACCTTGATCGATCACTTTGAACGTGTCGTCCGGTGTCAGAACTGCTGCCGAAACCTGCACACCGCCAGTGCCCCAGCCGTAGGGCATCGGCATTTCGCGACTTGCAAACGGAACCTGATAGCCCGGGATTGCCAGGCCTTTCAGGATGGCGCGGCGGATCATGCGTTTGGTCTGCTCGTCTAGATAGGCGAAGTTATAGTCGGTCATTCCGCAGCCTCCTGCAGTGTGCTTTGTGCTTCGCGACGCAGCTTTCGGATCAGCTCCAGCTCGGACTGAAAATCAACATAATGGGGCAGTTTGATGTGTTCCAAGAACCCCGTCGCCTGGATGTTATCGCTATGATAAAGAACGAATTCTTCGTCTTGCGCAGGCGCGCCGACATTGTCTTCACCCAGCTCTTTCCAGCGCAATGCCCGGTCGACCAGTGCCATAGAAATCGCCTTGCGTTCGGTCATCCCGAACACCAACCCGTAGCCTCGGGTAAACTGCGGCGGCTGTGTCTTTGACCCCTGAAACTGGTTCACCGTTTCGCATTCGGTTACGGTCAGCTCACCGATATCGATCGCAAAGCCAAGTTCCGGTATGTCCATTTCTACCGCGACTGTGCCGATGCGCAGCTCTGCCACAAAAGCGTGGTTGCGCGCGTAGCCCCGCTGGGTCGAATAGGCCATCCCAAGTATAAAGCCTTCGTCCCCTCGTGTCAGGGATTGCAAGCGCAAGGCCCGGCTGGCGGGCAGCTCTAGCGGGGTACGGGTAAGATCATCCGGGGTTTCCGGCCCCGTAGGCTCGGATTGGATCAGATCCTCGCGGTCCAGAAAGGACATGATATGGGGGGTGGCGGCATCGCTTGACTCTGCCTTAGGGCATTTGCCCAGCTCGCCATCGGCGGCCAGTTTGAAATCCAGCAGCCGGTGGGTGTAATCGAACGTTGGGCCCAAGACCTGGCCGCCGGGCGCGTCCTTGAAGGTCGCCGAAACTCGCCGGTCACAGACCATGTCTTCGGTGTCGATCGGGTTTGATCCGCCGAACCGCGGCAGGGTAGTCCGGTAAGCCCGGATCAAGAAAATCGCTTCGATCAAATCGCCACGGGATTGCTTTATCGCCAGGGCTGCCAGATCCGGATCATAAAGCGACCCTTCAGCCATCACCCGATTTACGGCCAGCTTTAACTGCTCTCGAATTTGGGCGACCGAAAGCTCCTCGACCGAGCTGTCGCCGCGCCGCTCTTCGGCCAGCCACGCATGGGCGTTGTCGATCGCGCGTTCGCCGCCTTTTACTGCAACATACATCAGCTAACCCTCGTGCTTCGCGGCAGACACGCAAGACGGTTGCCGCACGTGAATATGAAATCGAGGCCCAAGGGAAAGTTCTGCCTGTTTGTTTGAAAAGCGTCGATGTCCGGAACTGTCAGCCGGGAAGTATCTTTTATGCCGGGCCCTGCCAAAATTGCTCCCGTGTTGTCCAACGTCGGAACCTCGACGATTAAGGTTGCAGACCTGTCAGGATATTCCGCCGTGCCGATTGGGAAGTCATCTAGTGTCAGGTCCTGCCAAGAACCGACGGCAAACATGGCATCTTTGGCTTCAACCAAGGGCGCGCCCGTGTGGAAGGTGATCCAGTCAATGATTTCCTGTGCGTTAACGCTTTTGCCCAGAAAAACCGGAGTGTCCGGGTCGCAAAGCGTCAAAAGGGTTACGCCCGTCGCAACGGACAAGGGAGCTGGAGGCGTGGCCCCGTCAACCCTGCTGATTTCCCCGGGCCGGGCCATTGCCGTCATTATGGAACGAAACGCATGGGCCGCATCGGTTGGCGCATTCTGAAAACCGCCTTCAAGCGCAAGAGACTGCATTAGTCCTCCCCTCTGACCATTGTGAAGAAATCGACTTTTGTTGACGCTGCCTTGGCCGCACGCGCTGACTTTTTGGCTGCCATTTCTGTGCGCAAAGGGTTCAGGATCTTCGCTTCGACCTGTTCCGCATGATCCGTTTGCATAGCGGCGTCGATCAAAGCCGCAGTTTGGGCATGAACCTTGTCGCGACCCTGCACATATCCATGACCGACCTCTCCCCTAGTCAGCTTTACCGATGCGCGGGTTACAGTCATTTCGCCAAGATTGAACGCTGCGCCAACGGCGCCAGCGCGACCGCGCACCATAACGCCCCCAATTTCGGGCGCACGTAGGTCAATGAAATCAAGGCTTAGCGCCAATTCGTTCCAGTACCGCTTGACGTCCGCTGCTGGGGATTTTGCCAAAAGGCTTAACCACTCTTTGCGGGCTGCGTTCGGATCATTGTGCATATTCATCTAGACATGTCCTGAAGTTGCCTATACAACTAGACAAATCATAGCTTGTCACCTCCAAAAGGCCAATCCTTTATCTTGTGAAGTTTTCATGACATGACCAAACGCACCCCGATATGGTCGGCAATTGCAAGCACACTGCGCAGCGACATTGCCGATGGCCTGTACCCCCCAGGCAGCAAACTTCCGACCGAGGCCGAACTGTCCCAACGATTCGGTGTTAATCGACACACAATTCGCCACGCGCTAAAGCCTTTGGCCGAAGAAGGTCTGGTCCTTCCAAGGCGTGGGTCGGGCGTTTTTGTTACGACAACGCCAACTGACTATCCCATTGGCCGCCGAGTGCGGTTTCATCAAAACTTAAAGGCCGCGGGGCGAACCCCCGCGAAAGAGGTTTTACTACTGGGAACTCGCGCAGCGCGCGCGGATGAAAGCTCGGCACTGGGTTTAGGAACAAACGCGCAAGTGCATGTTTACGATGGCCTATCGCTGTCAGATCGCCAACCGATTGCCCTGTTTCGCAGTATTTTTCCCGCAGACCGCTTTCCAAGTTTACTGGTAGATCTAGAAGAAACCAAATCGGTCACCCAAGCTTTGTTGCGGGCTGGGATCTCGGATTACACCCGCGCCAGCACCCGCGTGAACGCCAAGCTGGCCACAGCGACCCAAGCCCTCCATCTACATATCGCCGAACACGCCCCAATCCTGCGCACGATCGGCGTGAACGTAGATGAAGACGGCATACCGATAGAGCTGGGGCGAACCTGGTTTGCTGGGGATAAAGTCACCCTAACCTTGTCGGATCCGTAGAATATTCACATTGGTGATACATCAATGGTCCATATTGTCCTTAAAAACATCGGGCAGTTTCAATGGCTTTTTCTAATTCAGCGTCTCGCTTTGTCGGAGCGGACATTTTGCGCAATGGCGCCTTTGAGGACACGGCTATCTGTGTCGCGGACGGTAAGTTTGCGGATCAGCTTCCTGGTCTTGGGTGCTCAGATGCCGATCTGTCCGGCTATTGCTTGCTGCCAGGCATCATTGATCTGCATGGCGACGCCTTTGAACGCCACATCGCCCCTCGCCCCACTGCCCCGTTCCCAACCGCCACGGCTTTAGTGTCTGTCGATCGTGATGCTGCGGCTAATGGGGTAACTACCGCTTGGATGGCGCAAAGCTGGTCTTGGGAAGGCGGCAGTCGCGGCCCGGACTTTGCCGAAACCTTCATGGCCGATCTGGCGACCTATCGCCCCCATTTGCTGACCGATCTGCGCATTCAACTGCGCTGCGAAACCCATACGGTCGAAACCGCGGACCGCCTGATTGACGCTGTCAAAACCCACGGCATCGATTACGTCATTTTCAACAATCACATCGACGAGGCCTTGGAAATGGTCACGTCTGACCCCGAAGGTTTGGCCATTTGGGGCAAACGCGCCGGCCGGGATCTGACGGCCCATGTCCAACTGGTGAAAGACACGAAGAACAAGCAGGCCGACGTGCCCCGTTACCTTTGCACGCTTGCGTCTGCGTTTGATGAGCTGGGTGTCAAATACGGCAGTCATGATGATTCCGATGCCACGACGCGCGACTATTATTCCATGATCGGTGCGAAAAACTGCGAGTTTCCGACCAAGTTCGAGCCTGCTCAGCTGGCCAAGAATACCGGCGATCCCATTCTAATGGGCGCACCGAACGTCGTTCGCGGCGGGTCACAGTCAGGGAACATCTCGGCCGAGCATCTGATCCGACATGGGCTTTGCGATGCTTTGGTGTCCGACTATCACTACCCGTCGCTGGCCCAAGCCACCCGAACATTGGCCGACAAAAAGATCCTTTCGTTTGAGGCCGCCTGGGCGATGGTTTCCATTAATCCGGCCAGGATCATGGGGCTTTCAGACCGCGGCGAAATCGCCGATGGCAAGCGCGCCGATATGGTGGTGATCAACACAGATTCAGGTCAGATCGAGGGCACAATGGTCGCCGGGCGCTGGTCATTTCTGTGTGGGGCTCTTGCCCAGCGAATATGCACGCCAAACCTGTCCGTTGCCCACGCCGCCGAATAATTATTCGTAACGCTCTAAAAACGCTTCGGCGCTCAGGGCCCGGAAATCTTCTAGGGCGGAGCGCAAAGTGCCATGGGACCAGTTCCACCAAGCCAAGGCCATCATACGATCGGCGATCTTGGCATCATATCGCGCCCGGATCGGGACAGCCGGAATGCCCGCCACAATCATATAAGGAGCCACGTCTTTCGTGACGATTGCCCCACCTGCAACGACAGCCCCATGCCCGATTGTGACCTCAGGCCGGACCTGCGCGCCGTGGCCAAGCCAGGTGTCGTGGCCAATAGTTGTTCGCCGGGTCCGCCGATGGGCAAACCAGTCCGAATCATCCGCCGCATCGTCGAAATAATCAGCCGAACGGTAGTGAAAATGGTGCAAGCTTGCTTTTTCCATCGGGTGGTCCGTGGCCCCGATCCGAACACTCGCCGCTATATTGGAAAACTTACCAACCGTGGCATTGGCAATATCGCAGTTTCGGTCGCAATACGAATAGTCGCCAAAGTAGCAATGGGCCAAACGGGTTCCGCGACCGATTTCCACGTAACGGCCAAAACCCGCGTCTGTGACATCGCAATCCAGGTGGATGAATGCCTCATCCGGGGTTAGTCGTGACATATCTGATTTCCGTTCAATTCCAACTAGTGCCCGGACTCGTCGCCCTGGATCAGCTTACGGCGCAGCCAGCCTGAAAATGTATCCATCGCCATAACCATCAGAATGATCAGAACGATATAGTACGACACCTCTTCCCAGTCTTTCTGAGTAATGATCGCTTGGGTCAACAACAGGCCAATACCGCCGCCTGTGATCGCACCAATGATCGTTGCCGACCGCGTGTTGGATTCCAGATAGTACAGAATTTGGCTTAGCAACACCGGGGTAATCTGCGGGATCACGCCGTACCGGTAACGCTGCAAGGGTGACGCACCAGTCGAGGTTATGCCCTCGATCTGCTTGCCATCCACGTTTTCCAGCGCTTCCGAGAACATTTTACCGAACGACCCGGTGTCCGTGAGCAGAATCGCAAGGGAACCAGTTAAAGGGCCGGGGCCGAACGCACGGCTAAGGACAATCGTCCAGACCAAACCATCGACACCGCGCAGAAAGTCGAACAACCGGCGAGCAGCAAACCGTAGGGTGCCTAAGGGCGTAAAGTTCTTGGCTGCCAAGAACCCCAATGGGAATGCGATGATGGCGGCACCAAACGTACCAAGGAAAGCCATCAAGATGGTTTCAACCAGTGCCCAAGCGACCTCGCCATGACGCCACATCTTGTTGAACCAAAAATCGGACCAAATGGCCCCAGCTTCGCCGTTTAATGCGTGGGACACCAAAGCCGCTGGGCCCATGCCATAGTAGGGGCTTTCCAAAGTGAAGAAAAATAGTTCCCAGCCGTAGTTGTATTTGAAGACCTCTGTCTTGTTGCGCGTGATGCTTAGGCGGCCTGCAGGCGTGGTTATAGCCAAACGGTTCTTGGACGCGTTGATAAAGTCGGGAACCGGACCGTCTGGCAGTTCTGCATTCACGCCTGACCGACCTGGATTGGCGACGATTTCTCCGTAGCCGGGGATATTGAACCGAACCTCTGGCCCCAGGGTGACCAAGTAGCCTTTCCCCAAATCCACCATGGTCACGTCATCGCCCAATGTTACCCAATCAGGCGCGATCCCTGGCGCGTATTCGCCTTTGCGTTCGCCTTCAATCGCGACGGACACCTCGCCGGTGCGATTGCTGCGCGCGACATGGGTTTTGTAGCTGTAAATATCGGCGACCAATGTCCGCGCGTTGTTCACATTCACTCGATCAGCCAGACCGGGGACATCGAATGCCACAAAAATATAGGCGAAATACAGCAAGATAACTGATGGGATCGCGAAAGAAATCAAACGCTTGCGTTTGAAAATCTGGCTTGTGTTGCTGTGCAAAGCGGCGGTGGTCATGGGTGGGCCTCCCCTATCTTGGCGCCATGGGTCAGGCGGTTGCGGAGGACGCTGGACAGCTGATCAACAACGACGATTGTCAGGAACAACAAAAGGAAAATAGCGGCGGCTTCGTCAAACTTGCCTTGGCCCCAGCTAATCGTGTTGCGCAAGTCATAGCCAATACCGCCCGCGCCAACGAAGCCCAGAATGGCCGAAGCACGTATGTTAATCTCGAACCGCAGCAAGGCATAGCTAAGATAGTTCGGCGCTACTTGCGGGATCACCCCCAAAATCATGCGCTGTGACCAGCTTGCCCCGACCGAGGCCAAACCTTCAACGGGGTTAAGGGATGCGTTTTCATTCACTTCGGAAAACAATTTGCCAAGCGCGCCAATCGTATGCAGCGCAATCGCAATCATGGCGGGGATCGGGCCACCGCCCAGCAAAAAGATCAAAACCAGCGCGATTACGATTTCTGGTACAGCACGCAGCACATCCAAAACGCGGCGCAACGGGCCAACCAAGGCGGGCACAGGTGCCAGCCCTCGGGTCACCATTAGCGACAGGACTAGGCCAATCAATGCGCCCAGCAAAGTCGACGCTGCGGCGATGTTCACCGTTTCGATCAGCGATGGGAAATACTTAATCAGATAGCCTGGCAGCAGATGAAAGCGCTCGATCGCTTCGCTAACTACATCGCCGGGAAAATCCAGGATGCTGGTGAACCCGTCAAAGAAGCCCCCAGCATTTCGGGCATCAGCCGTACGAAAACCGGCAACCATCATTGCGATAAAAAGGACTAATAGGATCGTGTTCAACAGACGTTTTGTGCGCCGCTGCGCGAAGTAAACATCTTTGATCGTCTGCGTAGAAGTGTCGCCTAAGGACGCGTCTGTCATGCCAAGTTCCTGCCAAAAAAGCGCAGGCCCCCGGGGGTGGTCGGGGGCCTGCGTATCGTCATGAAAACTGTTATTAGTTGGACTTCGCTTTGCGTGCTTCTACGATAGAAACATATGCGTCATGTGTGATTGGGTCGAAGCCAAGGCTTTCGCCCGCCGCAACGCCGTATGCGCAATCTGCGTCAGCTTCGTGCAGACCGTCAACCAGAGCGATCATTGTGTCTTTGACGTCCTGTGGCAGGGACTGACGCAGAACAACAGGACCTTCAGGGATCGGCTTAGAGCGCCAGATTTCAACCAGATCGTTCATGTCGATCAGGCCAGCGTCAACCGCTTTGCGCAGCGCGCCAGAGTTGAAGCCGTCTTCCCATTCGCCTTGGCCGTCGGCCCAGGTTACGCCGCCGTCAATGTCGCCATTGTTAACCGCAACGATTGTCTGCTCGTGGCCGCCAGTGAATTTAACTTCACCGAAGTACTCGCCGGATTCCATTGTGATGCCGTCTTTGTACTGAGGGATCTCGATGGAAGGGATCAGGTAACCAGAAGTCGAGTTAGGATCACCGAAGCCAAAGACTTTGCCTTCCATGGCGTCCAGAGAGTCAACTCCGCTATCAGCGCGGGCAAAACCGATGGAGTGGTAGCCGTAAGAACCATCCAGGTTGATTTTAACCAAGATAGGCTCAACCGCTTCTGGGTCCTGAATGTAAACAGCCGCGTAGCTGGAAGCACCCAACCAAGCCATGTCCAAAGTGCCGCCAAGCAGACCCTGGATAACGCCGTTATAGTCCGCAGGCGCGAACAATTTTGTAGGAACGCCCAGCGCTTCCTCTGTGTAGGCGCGCAGGCACTCGTTAGAGTTCAGACGGTCCTGAGCGTTCTCGCCACCCAGAAGACCGATACGGAATTCGGAAATAGCATGGCTACCAGCATGTGCGGCGCCTGTCAGGGCTGTTGTCGCCAGAACGGCAGCAATCAGATGTTTCATTTGTCGTCTCACTTTTGGTTTGTGATGGCCCAGAGGATGGGCACGAGGGTGAATTTGAAAAGTAGGCTCAGGCGCTCGCCATCTCTGATTTTTGAGCGTTCAGCGTGTCGATCTGCGTTGATGTGGCGGCCTCGGAAAAGCTTGCGTCCGCGCCGTAAATGTCGCGTGCAGCACCGGTTGTCAGCAGCTCTGGCTTGCCGTCAAAAACGATCTTGCCATCGCGCATCCCGATCACGCGATCGCAATAGCGTCGTGCAGTGTCCAAAGTGTGCAAGTTCGCGATAACCATGCGGTCATCTTCTTCATGAATATCCCGAAGCGACTGCATCACAACCTGCGCGTTCATGGGGTCAAGTGACGCGATCGGCTCATCCGCAAGAATGATCCGGGGATCCTGCATCAAAGCCCGCGCAATTGCGACGCGCTGCTGCTGTCCGCCGGACAAAGCCTCGGCCCGCTTTGGCGCATGCTCGGCAATGCCTAAACGGTCCAGAATATCAATCGCGCGATTGATGTCTTCATCAGGGAACAGGTTGAACAGGGTCGAGAATGTCGAATGCTTGTTCAACGTTCCGTGCAGCACGTTGGATACGACATCCATCCGAGGCACCAAGTTAAACTGCTGAAAGATCATCGCGCATTGAGACTGCCAGCTGCGCTTGGCCGCGCCGCGTAGGTTGGTCACGTTCAGGCCGTCATATGTGATTTCGCCAAATGTGGAATCTGTCAGAAGGTTTAGCATCCGCAGCAATGTCGACTTGCCTGCGCCAGACCGACCGATCACACCAATCATCATTGGTTTATCAACGGTGAAGCTTGCGGCGTCGACCGCTATGTTCGCCCCAAAAGACTTGGTGACATCGTGAAAGCGTAGCATCTGATACCTCCGGTTTGCGCTGGAGGTATCCAAGCTACGATTCACATTTGTGTCGGTTATACAAAAGAAATGTGACGGAGCGTTTTTTTGTCCCGAACCTTAGGGTCAGGACCCATTAATCCTGCCCTGCTGGTTTGACAGATTTTTTGTCTGGCCGTTGCCCGACAATGCATCGCAACGATGCATGAGAGGGAAGGAACAGAGACGCAGGAATAGTGGTTCTATTTCAAGGCTCTGTGACGCCGTCAGGCGGAAAATCCGTCAAATCCGTAAGGACGCGAAATCCTCGTCATCTCAGCGGCTCGATCCGCTTGAAAAGTGAACCACACTGATCTGCGCAGACCAAACCCCTGAGATTTAGCGGATTTTGCGCCAGCAGCGCAGGATTAATGGGTCCTGACCCTAGGCCATCAGGTTTTGCAAATTGGCGCTGCTGAACGGCCCGCAGGACGTCATTTATCTGATCAGGGAAAGTGGGGCCCGACCTTTGCCTTTAGTTCTTGCCATAGCGCGGCCAAGTATCGCTTAGACGGTACCCTTCGGGCCAAGGATCAGACGGATCCAGCATATGTTGGTGCGTCCCCGTGATCCACGCGCGTCCAGAAATCTCGGGCGTGATCGCAGGCGTTCCCGCCAAATCAACCGGTTCAACAATCGTGCCTTTGAATTCCGAATTTATAATCGAGCGCACAGTCAGCGTATCGCCAATGGCCATTTCACCACTGTCATACAGCATCGCCATACGAGCCGACAAAGCTGTGCCAGTGGGCGAGCGGTCAATTTTGCCCGGCTGAATAGCAACAGCCGTCTTGGCCACCAGCTGATCACCATTTTTGCTAACAGGGCCCGCAAACATGCAAAAGGAAAAATGGGTCCAATCGGGGATCGTGGGATGGGTGAACTTTAGCTGCCTGTTGGCTGCATTGGTAATCCGAACACCCAATTCGGCCAAAGCTTGGGCCTCATGCTCGATCAGCTCGAACCCCAGTTCTTTCGCATTTACCACAACAAAACTATCGCCACCAAAAGCGGTATCCACCAGTATTTCGCCCAAACCGGGAACATCCAGCCCGACGCCCCTTTGCCCGACAAAAGACGGCAAGTTTCGCACGTAAATCCGTTCGGCCTTGCCGTCTTTGCAATCAGCCCGCACGCGCACCAGCCCACCTGGGGCTTCCAAAACCATCTCGGTCACGGGTTCCTGCATCGGGATAATACCGCTGTCCAATAAAACCGTGGACACACAGATAGAGTTCGAACCCGACATCGGCGGGTTGTCCTCTGGCTCCATAATGATCCAACCCATCACGGCCTCGGGATGTTTTGGTGGAACCAGCAGATTTACATGGCGAAATACACCGCCGCGCGGTTCATTCAGAACGAAATTTCGCAAGGTTTCGTCTTGGGCAATCCAGTTACGCTGTTCCCAAATCGTATCCCCAGGCGGCGGGGCAACCCCACCTACAAT
The DNA here is from genome assembly GCA_006844665.1 of Paracoccaceae bacterium. GTDB lineage: Bacteria > Pseudomonadota > Alphaproteobacteria > Rhodobacterales > Rhodobacteraceae > Dinoroseobacter. Next base: position 10,775 of record SPJP01000132.1, on the reverse strand, counting down.
AACGTCGCCAACCTCGCCCTCGGCATGACAAGAAACGACGTGAATTGTTTTTGAACTGCGCATAAGACCCCCGATTTTTTCAGCACTGAAACACGGGGCAGACCCCCGAACAAGCCTGCATTTTTGCTGTCCGTACCCACTATTCCCGAAAATGCGCACCTAACGTGACGCAATCTTGGCCTTGCCCTAGACGATTTTCCCTTCGCTTCAGGTAAACATGCGCGCGGGCGAAATTCCGGTGAATAAGATTAAGGTTTTGTCGCAATTTGGATGTCTTGGGCGCAGATGTCTGGCTACCTTGATCTGGCAGAATCAGGGGGTGCACATGCATTTTGGGCTTTCAGACGAACAGGACATGATCGTTTCGACCGTGCGCAGCTTTGTCGAAAACGAAATCTACCCCCACGAGGCCGAAGTAGAGCGCACGGGCCATGTCCCGCCGGAGCTTGGCCAGCAGATCAAGCAAAAGGTTATCGATCTGGGGTTCTACGCCTGTAACTTTCCAGAAAGCGTCGGCGGGCCAGGTCTGTCCCATGTCGATTTTTCGCTGGTCGAACGGGAATTGGGTCGCGGTTCAATGGCGCTCACCCATTTCTTTGGGCGCCCACAAAACATCCTGATGGCGTGCAAAGACGATCAGATTGATCGATATCTGATGCCCGCTGTCCGGGGTGAAAAAATGGATGCCCTTGCAATGACCGAAACAAACGCAGGGTCTGACGTGCGGGGAATGGCATGTGCAGCCACGCGGGATGGCGGCGACTGGGTCGTCAACGGCTCAAAACACTTTATCTCAGGGGCCGAACACGCCGACTTTTTCATCGTGTTCGTGGCCACCGGCATTGATGAAACCCCTAAAGGCCCGAAAAAACGCATCACGACTTTCTTTGTAGATCGGGGCACGCCTGGGTTCGAGGTGCGCGAAGGCTACAAATCGGTGTCCCACCGGGGCTACAAAAATTACATCCTGGATTTCAACGAATGCCGCCTACCCGACGCCCAAGTTCTGGGCGAGGTCGACGGTGGCTTTGCTGTCATGAACGAATGGCTTTACGCCACCCGACTGACAGTTGCGGCGTTTTCTGTCGGCCGGGCCCAGCGCTGTTTCGACTATGCGCTGAGCTATGCGGCGGAACGCAAACAATTCGGCCAGCAGATCGGCAAGTTTCAAGGCGTCAGCTTTCAGATCGCCGATATGATCACAGAAATTGATGCGGCCGAGCTGCTGACCCTATCGGCCGCCTGGCGCCTGGACCAGAACCTGCCCGCGAACCGCGAGATTGCGAGCGCGAAGCTCTACGCCTCGGAAATGCTGGCGCGGGTGACGGACACGACCTTGCAGATTTTCGGCGGCATGGGATTGATGGACGACTTCCCGATTGAACGGTTCTGGCGCGACGCGCGGGTAGAACGGATCTGGGACGGCACATCGGAAATTCAACGCCACATCATCAGCCGCGATCTTCTGCGGCCTCTGGGTGCTTAGATGACGCGGGATCTTTCGCGACTGCTGCGCCCAAAATCCTTGGCCGTGGTCGGCGGTGGCGCTTGGGCGAAGCTGGTGATCGAACAATGCCACAAGATCGGCTTCACGGGGCCAATTTGGCCTGTTCATCCAAAGGCTGAAACGGTCGCAGGCTTGGCCGCCTATCGAACAATCGAAGATCTGCCAGCGCCCCCAGACGCCTGCTTTGTTGGCGTGAACCGGTTCGCGACGGTCGAGGTTGTTTCCAGCCTGGCCAAGCGAAAGGCCGGGGGCGCGGTTTGCTTTGCCTCTGGTTTTCTGGAAGCAAAGTCCGAGGACCCTCAGGCTGCAGATCTACAAGCGGACTTGTTAGCGGCAGCTGGCGATATGCCGATCCTTGGGCCCAATTGCTACGGTTTCATCAATTATCTTGATGGAGCACTTTTATGGCCAGACCAACATGGCGGGGTGGTCGTTGACAAAGGCGTCGCCCTGGTGACCCAAAGTTCCAACATGGCGATCAGCTTGACCATGCAGAACCGCGGCCTGCCCATCGCCTATGTGGTGACGGCTGGAAACCAAGCGCAATCTGGCATCGCAGAAATCGGAACGGCTGTTCTGGACGACCCCCGCGTAACCGCGCTTGGCCTGCATATCGAAGGCTTCGGCGACATTCCCGCGTTTGAGGCCCTGGCCAGCCATGCCCGCGCCCTGGGCAAGCCGATTATCGCACTAAAAGTCGGCAAGTCGGAACAAGCCCAAGCGGCGACCGTGTCCCACACAGCATCTCTTGCCGGCGGCGAAGCTGGGGCGGCGGCTTTGTTGGAACGATTGGGCATTGCCCGGGTGAACGATCTATCCAGCTTTCTGGAAAGCCTAAAGCTGCTGCACGTAACTGGCGGCTTGCCAATGAGTTCTCTGGCAACGATCAGCTGTTCCGGGGGCGAAGCCAGCTTGGCGGCCGATATTGGACACAGCCTTGGCCTGGACTTCCCCCCTTTGAATAACAGCCAGCGGGACAATCTACGCGAAGCCCTTGGCCCCATGGTCGCGTTGGCGAACCCGCTGGACTATCACACCTATATTTGGCGTGACACGCCTGCGATGATCAAAGCCTTCAGCGCCATGGTAGATCCGGCACTGGCGATCACCATGTTGATTGTCGATTTCCCGCGATCCGACCGATGTGACCCTATCGACTGGCAATGCACAATTGACGCCGCCATCGCGGTAAGGGCCCAGACAGGGTCCAACATCGCCATGGTGTCCACACTGCCAGAGCTTATGCCCGAGCATGTCAGTCGGCGCTTGCTGGACGCGGGCGTTATCCCCTTTTGCGGATTGACCGAAGCTCTGACAGCCGTGTCGGTCGCAGCCCAATCGAAATTGGTAAGTGCCCCGCCTATAGCGATTCCTCCACCCCTTGGGGATGGGCACACAAAACTGATCGCAGAAGCGAAGGCCAAGCAAGACTTATCAGAATACGGGCTAAGGATCCCGAAATCCTGTCGCGCGACCAACGCCCAGGATGCAGCCCATAAGGCGCAGAACATTGGTTTTCCCGTCGTACTAAAGGGCGAAGGCGTTGCCCATAAAACCGAAGCTGGCGCAGTTGTTCTGAACCTCGCTTCAGCACAGGCCGTCAATGACGCCGCAAAGAAAATGCCCTGCGATAGCTTTCTTGTTGAGCAGATGGTCCAAGGAACAATTGCCGAGCTGCTGATCGGTGTTGTGCGCGATCCGGCCCATGGGTTTGTGATGACCCTGGCCGCAGGCGGGACCTTGACCGAAATTCTAGATGACAGTGCATCCTTGTTATTGCCCGCCACAGACGAGATGATCGAGAACGCCTTAGACAGCCTTCGGATCGCGCCCATTTTGGCCGGTTACCGCGGCATGCCGGCAGTAGATCGCTCGGCGTTAATAGCTGCAATCCGTTCGGTGCAGGGATACGTGTTGGCCAATTCTGATGGGTTGGTAGAGCTTGAGATCAATCCGCTGCTATGTTCGGCACACAGCGCAATCGCGGCAGATGCCCTTATCCGGCGAAAGGACTAACCCTTGGACACCCCTATTCACACCAAGCAAGACGGTGCGATCCTGCACGTCACTTTGAACCGCCCAAAGGCCAATGCGATTGATCTGGCCACCAGCCGGATCATGGGGCAAGCCTTTCAAAGCTTTCGCGACGATCCAGACTTGCGGGTCGCGATTATCACTGGGGCGGGCGAGAAATTCTTTTGCCCTGGCTGGGATCTGAAGGCCGCTGCTGATGGGGACGCTGTGGATGGCGACTACGGTGTTGGAGGCTTTGGCGGCCTGCAAGAGCTGCGTGATATGAATAAACCTGTGATCGCCGCCGTAAACGGAATTGCCTGCGGCGGTGGGTTGGAACTCGCCTTATCCGCCGACATGATCCTTGCGGCAGATAGCGCCCAGTTTGCCCTGCCAGAAATACGCTCGGGCACCGTGGCCGATGCCGCCAGCATCAAACTGCCCAAACGCATCCCCTATCACATCGCGATGGAGCTTTTGTTGACCGGGCGTTGGTTTGACGCCGCAGAAGCCCACCGTTGGGGTTTGGTGAACGAGGTTTTGCCCGCCGATAATCTTGCCGCCCGCGCGTGGGAGCTGGCACGCTTAATCGCGTCGGGTCCGCCGCTGGTCTATGCTGCCATCAAAGAAGTCGTGCGTGATGCCGAGGATTCGAAGTTCCAGGATGTGATGAACCGGATCACCAAAAGCCAGCTGCCAACGGTCGAGCGCTTGTATACATCAGAAGACCAGCTGGAAGGCGCACGTGCCTTTGCGGAAAAGCGTGATCCGATCTGGAAGGGCCGCTAGATCTGATCGGCAAAACGCTGAAAACAATCATCGAACCAACGCCAGTTGGCCTGAGCCTTGGCGTTCAAAACCAAAAAACATGGACGCTCAAAAACCGGCGCATTGGCGACCTCGAACAGTTGGCCAGACTCTATAAAAGGCTTAGCGAATTGCGCTGGTAGATAGGTGCTGCCGCCAACATTTAACAAATGCCGCAAACCAAGTTCGGCCGAATTGAAACTAAGCCGAGCTGTTCCGGCATCGGAGTAGAATATCGCGTGCTCTCGGCCACAAACTTCGCCCATTTCAGTGTAAATGTAGGTCGGGTCTCCTTTGACCGGTGTTTTCGGATTGGAAGAAACCAAGATTAAACGTTCTGCCCGAAGCTTTATCTGGTTTTGGTGAGCGCCAAGATTGGCACTGTGACTAAAGGCCAAGTCGCATTTGCCGTTTGCCAGCCATTGCGAAACCTCGTCTTCGCTGCCCACCCAGACCGAAATCGCCACTTCAGGAAAATGCAGGCGAAGGGTGTTGAAGAACGGCTCGCCCAGACTTGGCCAAATCTCTGGTACACATGCCAAATTACACATAGCGCTTAGGCCGTCCGGCAAGGCAACTTCTTGCTCCGCCTGCCGCCACAGATCCGAAATTGTGCTGGCAAAGGTGCGCAGTCGTACGCCAGCTGCGGTTAATGTAGCGCCTGATTTGTTACGATAGATCAGCGCGTGCCCTAACGTATCTTCCAGCGATTTTAACCGCGCGGTCACGGTTGATTGCGTCACGTTCAGCCGCTCGGACGCCCGAACAAGACTGCCTGTTTCGATGATAGCTAGGAACGTCTTCAATTCGGTCAGGGTCATGGTACTTCACTTCGAATTTTTCGAATTAATAGTGCAATTATATTCTCTTTTTCAAACTTTATTTCTCGCCTAGTGTTCACATGCGCGCAATTCACAGGGGACATGATGGCACAGAGTTTTCAGATGTTGATCGACGGGGCATGGGTCGATGCTTCGGATGGGAAATGCTTTGACAGCGTCAATCCCGCGACCGGATCCGTTTGGGCAACGATCCCTGAAGCAACGGCACTAGATGTTGATTCCGCAGTGAAAGCCGCCGACGCCGCATTGCGCGGACCTTGGGGGCAAATGACGCCAACGGATCGCGGAAAATGCCTGCGCCGCCTTGGTGATCTATTGGCCGAAAACTCGGAAAGCCTAGGCCGGGTGGAAACCGAAGACACTGGCAAGATGTTCAAGGAAACTGCGTGGCAGGCCAAGTACATCGCGGAATACCTGCAGTTCTATGCTGGGGCAGCAGACAAGATCAGTGGAGAAACCTTGCCGATCGACAAGCCCGACATGTTCGTGTTCACCCAGCGCGAACCGGTCGGCGTTGTCGCGGCTGTCGTGCCATGGAACAGCCAGATGTTCCTGTCAGCCGTCAAAATTGGCCCCGCTTTGGCAGCAGGCTGCACTATCGTTCTGAAAGCATCCGAACATGCATCGGCCCCGCTGCTGACATTTGGCAAATTGGTCGCGCAGGCCGGGATACCAGACGGTGTCGTCAATATCGTCACCGGCCACGCCAATCCGTGCGGTCAAACCCTAACAACCCATCCTTTGGTGTCCAAAGTCGCCTTTACCGGCGGGCCAGAAGCCGCGCGCCATATTATTCGCAACTCGGCCGACAATTTTGCCAAAGTGTCCTTGGAACTGGGCGGGAAGTCCCCGTTCATTGTATTTGACGATGCCAACCTGGACTCGGCCGTCAACGGGTCGGTCGCAGGGATATTCGGTGCAACCGGGCAAAGTTGCGTCGCCGGGTCCCGGCTGTATTTACACGAAGACATCGCAGACGCTTTCCTGGAAAAAATGATCGCCATCGCGCAAAAGATCCGGATCGGGGATCCCCAAGCAGAAGACACCGAAATGGGGCCGTTGTGCACCCAAGGGCAGTTGGATCTGATCGAAGCTCAGGTGGCGCTGGCCAAAACCGAAGGCGGCACCATTCTAACCGGCGGCAAGCGCCCCGATCTACCTGGTTTGTATTTTGAACCCACAATCATTGAATGCCCCCGCCAAAACATGACCTTGGTTGATACCGAACTGTTTGGCCCCGTTCTGGCAGTGCAGCGCTTTCGAACCGAAGCCGAGGTCACAGCCCTTGCCAACGATTCCCAGCACGGGTTGGCCGCCGGGATTTTCACCAAAGACAGTGCCCGCGCATTGCGCATGACGCGCAAGGTCAACGCAGGGATTATTTGGGTCAACACGTACCGCGCAATCAGCCCTATTGCCGAATTCGGTGGCATGAAGGGCAGCGGTTATGGCCGCGAAGCAGGGTTGCAGGCCCTTTATGACTACACGCGCCCGAAAACGGTTTGGATGAACCTTTCCGACGACCCAATTGCCAACCCTTTTAGCCCAAGGTGAATTATGAAGTTCCAGATCGCAATTAACCTAGAACGCATGACCCCGGAAACGGACATCACCGCCGTTCGGGATCATACGCTGGAGATGGTCCAGATGGCCGACAGGGCCGGGTTCGAGATCGTATGGGCCGCCGAGCACCACGCTTTGGAAATGACCATTGCGCCAAACCCGTTCCAGATTTTAACCTGGTGGGCAGATCATACAGACAATATCCGTTTGGGCTGTGGCGTCGCAAACGCGGCCTACTGGCACCCAATCAATCTGGCGGGTGAAGCCGCGATGGTGGACCTGTTGTCCGGCGGTCGGTTAGAGCTTGGCCTGGGATCTGGCGCCTACCAACGCGAATTCGACCGTATGCGCCCGGGGTTGGATCAGAAAGACAGCCACCGCTACATGCAGGAAATGCTGCCTTTGGTCCAAGAGCTGTGGAAAGGCGATGTCGAACATAACGGTGAAAACTGGCAATTTCCAAAGGCGACCTCTTGCCCGAAACCCCTTCAGGAAAATGTCCCGATGTGGGTCGCAGCACGTTCGCCCGCTACCTTCGACTATGCGGTGGCCAATGAATGCGACATCATGTGTTGGCCCCTGACCCTGCCGTTTTCCGAGGCCGAGAAATACAAAGCTCAGCTTGATGAAAGCATCCAGAAAGCAGGCGGTGGATGGTCCAAGCGCTTTGCTTTGATGCGCCACACCTCTGTTTACACAACGCCCGAGGATCGCGGCGCTACCCTTGATGCGATCCGTAGCGTTCTGGGTCAGTTCGGCAATTTGATGATGAAAAAGGGCCAAGTGAACAACGGCTTCCCAGAACAGGTTCCCTTGGCATCACTGGAAGGCAATTCGCGGGTAGATCCGGACATGCTGGAAGAAAGCCTGATGTTCGGGAACCCAGAAACCGTTATCGCAAAGCTTCAGAAATACCAAACGCTTGGCGTGGATGCCTTTATCTACTACGCCTCCATGGGGTTGGACTTCGACGTGCAGAAACGGTCTTTGCAGCTGTTCATCGACGAAGTCATGCCAGCTTTCGCTTCTGAGAAAGGCTAAGAAATGCCAGTTGAAATCCGCCGTACCCTAAGAACCGTTCAGCATACCTATATTGAAGGCGGAAAAAGGGTCGAGTCACCTACCCTATTGGTGGCCGCCATGGCGATTATTCGCAACCCTTGGTTCGGCCAAGGCTATGTCGAAAACCTGCGTCCTGAAATCCGCGAACACGGGCCCGTTTTGGGCGAGTTGCTGACGAACATGATCCTAGAGGTTACAGGCGATGAAATCGAAGGCTACGGCAAGGCTTCGGTCGTCGGAATGGGCGGCGAGATCGAGCATGCCCAGGGCCTGACCCACACTCTGTGGTTTGGAAACAAATTTCGTAATGCTGTGAACGCCAAAAGCTATCTGGTGTTCTCCAACCTTAGGGGTGCGGCCGGCAGCCCTGTGGTCATTCCGCTGATGCATAAAGACGACGGTGGCGCACGCAGCCACTATCAGACCATTCACACAACCGTACCCGATGCCCCTGCAGAAGACGAGCTGATCATCGCGCTGGGCGCATCCGTGGGCGGGCACCCAAATCACCGGATCGGAAATCGCTACGAGGATCTTAAAGAAATGGGCCACGACGTGGACAACCCGGCTGGTGTCTAATCTGGAAATGAACATCGCGCCTGACGGCACTGCCTATGCGCTGTCAGGCCCAACGGATGCGCCCTTGGTCGTGTTGATCCACGGATTGGGGCTGTCTTGCCGGTTGTGGGACAATCATATGCCCGCCTTCGGCAAGTTTAAGGTTTTGCGCTATGATCTATACGGTCACGGGGACAGCGGCCCCAGCGGCGAACAGATGAATTTGACAGTTCTGTCGGATCAGATTTTGGGCCTTTTGAATCATATAGGTGCTGAAAAGGCCCATTTGGTTGGATTTTCCATCGGTGGCATGATCAATCGGCGTTTTGCTTTGGATCACCCTGAACGCTTGGCCTCATTAGCGATTTTGAACAGTCCTCATGATCGGGGGGTCGAAGCGCAGGCAGCTGTCGAAGCCCGCGCAGCCTCGGTCCGGGATCAAGGCGCGTTTTCGACATTTGACGCGGCATTGGCCCGTTGGTTTACCCCTGAATATCTTGCAACGGGGTCCGGCCCTCAATTGGTGCGCGATTGGCGCGAGCAAGTGGATGCCGAAAGCTACGCCCAGGCGGCTTGGGTTTTGGCCCATGGCGTTCGCGAACTGATCGCGCCAACCCTTGCCATGGATACCCCTAGCCTTGTGATGACATGCGAAAATGACAGTGGCAGCACACCGAAAATGAGCATCGATATCGCTGCCGAGATTGTGCAAAGCACCGTGCAGATCGTGCCAAAGCTTCAGCATTTGGGTCTAATGGAGGATCCAGATGCATTCACCCAACCCGTGGTCAAGTTCTTGGAGGCGCAGATAAAATGAGCGAAATGTCAGGCGGTCAAGCCGCGGTAGCAGCGCTTCAGGCGGAAGAAACGAGCCATGTGTTTGGGCTTATCGGCTCGGCCACTATGGAAATGTTCGACGCGCTGTATGATGCGTCTGACATCCAGTTGATCGGTGTCCATGACGAACGCACAGGTACCCATATGGCAGACGGTTTTGCGCGTGCCAGCGGCCGGGCTGGGGTCGTGCTGGCTGGGCAGAATGGGCCCGGTGCGACCAACCTTGTGACCGGCTTATCCCAAGCCAAGGCCGCATTTTCGCCTGTGGTGTCCATCGCAGGCATGCTCGCCCAAGGCCATATTTACCGGGACGCGTTTCAAGAAGTTGACCAACAGGCCTTGTTCACCCCGGTTACCAAGAAAACCTGGACGGCCCCGTCTTCTGACAGAGTACCCGAACTGGTACGCGAAGCGTTCCGCACAGCGTTGACCCCCCGGCAAGGCCCAGTGCAGCTGAACCTGCCCCGGGATGTTCTGGCCGGGCGCGCCAGTTTCGAGCCCATGCAGTCCCCCTATAACTATCGCAACCAATCTGTGCCCTGCGCCCATCCCAACATGGTCAACAAGGCTGCCAAGCTGCTGGCCGGTGCCGTGCGGCCCGTTATCGTTGCCGGCGCTGGCATCAAGAACACACGGGGCCACGAAAGCGCGCTCGCCTTGGCCGAGGCTTTGAATTGCCCGATTGTCACCTCCCCCGGGCATGGCGACGCGATCCCCTTTGGCCACCGGCTGAACGCTGGGCAAATGGGCCCTCGCGGCAATTTGGTTGCCAGCAGGTTGGTCAAGCAAGCCGATGTGATCTTGGCACTTGGAACACGGATGGGCTTTAACGCGACATTCTATAGCTATGACAACGTCAACAAAGACGCACAGATCATCCAGGTAGAGCTTGAACCAACCGCAATTGGCCGGTTCTTCCCTGTCGAGCTTGGGATCTGGGCCGACGCGACCAGTGCCGCCCAACAATTGGTCGCGGCATTAGCAAAGATCCAGAACCGGGCCTTAGCCGACGCCTGGACCGAAGGATTCAAAACGGAACGCGCTGCTTTCTTGGCTACTCGGGATACTGACGCCGACGAAAGCCACCCGACCCAACCCAGCGGCCTGTTTAAAGGCCTGCGTAGTGTCTTACCCCAGGATGCTGCGATCACAATGGATGCGGGCACCTTGTGCCTGCAGGCGACGGACGCCTTGAATTATTGGACCCCGGGCAGCCTATTCACGCCCCTGGATTTCGGTCTGGTCGGGTTTTCCTACGCGTGTGGCCTTGGGATCAAATGCGCGCAACCAAAACGCCCAGTGGTCAGCCTGATGGGCGATGGCGGTTTCGGGATGACGGTTAGCGAGCTTAGCACCGCGGTTGATCATGGGATCAACACAGTCACCGTGGTTATGAACAATGGCTGCTGGGGGGCCGAGAAAGCCTATCAAAGGGACTTTTTCGGTGGCCGCTATATTGGGGCCGATGTTTCAAGCCCACCGTTCGACAAGCTGGCCGAACTGTACGGTGCCAAAGGATACCGGGCCGAGCGTCTGTCCGAAGTTGCACCCGCGATCGAGGCTGCCCTGGCCTGCGGGAAACCTGC
>SPJP01000112.1 GCA_006844665.1 Paracoccaceae bacterium | reverse complement strand
GGCCCTGTTCTGCGCGAATATCTGATGGGCGAGGCAATGCATGCGCTGGGCGTCCCAACCACTCGCGCTTTGGCGGCCGTCACCACGGGCGAGCAGATCATGCGTGAAGGGTTCAAACCGGGGGCCGTGCTGGCGCGTGTGGCCTCCAGCCATTTGCGGGTGGGGACGTTTCAGTTCTTTGCTGCGCGGCAGGATACAGGCAGCCTGCGCAAACTGGCCGATTACGCCATTGCCCGCCATGACCCTGACCTGGTCGGGACACCGGACCAATATCTGGCGTTTCTGAAATCGGTCATCGACAGGCAGGCAAAACTGATGGCGCAGTGGGTGTCGCTGGGGTTTGTGCACGGGGTGATGAACACCGACAATGTCACGATTTCCGGTGAAACCATCGACTACGGCCCTTGCGCCTTCATCGACTTCTATGATCCGAACGCTGTGTTTAGCTCTATCGATCAAGGCGGGCGCTACGCGTTTGGCAATCAACCCAACATCACCCATTGGAACCTTGCGCGTCTGGCCGAAACCCTGCTTCCGCTGATCAATCCAGAAGATATCGAAGATGCGACTCGTTTGGCCGCCAATGCTTTGGACGGCTTCATTCCGGCCTATACGTCGGCATGGGGGGATCTGATCCGCGCCAAAATCGGCCTGACGAAAGAGCTGCCAGAGGACGATCAGCTGATCGCGGACCTGTTCCTGGCTTTGAACGGGCAGAACGTCGATTATACCGGCTTCTTCCGTGCCCTAGCGAGTGACCCGGCAAAGGTGGTTCCCGGAATGTTTGGCGATCCCAGCGTGGTCTCAGATTGGCTGGCGGCCTGGACGGCGCGGATAGCGCGAGAAGACAGCAGTGTTGAAGACCGGGCCCGCGCGATGAACCGGATCAACCCAATATACATCCCGCGCAATCACTTGGTGGAAGATGCCTTAACCTCTGCTGAGGCCGGGGATTACGGTCCGTTCGAACAACTGTTGGCCGTTCTGAAAGATCCATTCACCGAGCAGTCGGGGCAGGTGCGTTACAGTCTACCTGCTCCCACTGACTTTGGGCCCTACAAAACGTTCTGCGGAACTTAGCGCCCGCGCTGGGCAGCGCTTTCGAATCGATTTCCGGTCGGATCGGGACCGCCCAAACCCGGAAGTTGCGCAAAAAATGGCTATTCAGCAGGCCATTTCCTAACGTTTGCCCGCTTTTTGAGCCTTAATTAAACGCGTGACAGGTTGGTGTCAGCTTCCACACGTTTGCTAAGCGCATTGCGAAAAGAGGATCGCAAATCGAAAAATTGGGAGGAAACTATGACAAAACGTCTATTCAAGGCGCTTGTGACCAGTGCCGTGCTTGGTCTTGGCGCACCTGTTGCCGCAACTGCTGCTGAATGTATCGCACCAGCGAACCCAGGCGGTGGCTGGGACTTTACCTGCCGTCAGATCGGCAAAATCATGTTTGATATTGGCGCTGTGGATAAGCCAATTCAGGTGACCAACATGGCGGGGGCCGGTGGCGGTCTTGCGTTCAACCACGTCGTGGCAGAGCGCGGCGATGACGCTGACCTGATCGTTGCGGCGTCTTCTGCGACCTCGACCCGTTTGGCTCAGAACGCCTATGCGGGCATGACGGCGGATCAAGTGCGCTTTGTCGGTGCCATCGGTGCCGATCCCGGCGTTATCGTTGTTGGCGCGGATAGCGAATTCACCTCATTGGGCCAGCTGATTGACGCGATCAAGGCCGATCCCGGTTCGGTTGCCTTCGCTGGCGGTTCTGCCGTTGGCGGTTTTGACCACCTGAAACCCCTGATGATCCTGCAGCGCGCAGGCTTCACTGACATCACTGCCGTGAAATATATCGGCGTTGATGGTGGCGCGGATGCGATCACCCAAACTGTGGGTGGCTTTACCCAAGCGATGACCGGCGACATGTCCGAAGTCGTAGGCTTCTTGAAAGCGGGCGAAGTGCGCGTTTTGGCAGTTCTGACAGAAGAGCGTGTGCCTGGCTTTGAAGACATCCCAACCGCGAAAGAGCAAGGCTTCGACGTGGTCGCGGTAAACTGGCGTGGTTTGTACATCCCCAAGGACGTGTCGGACGAGACGTTCAACATGTGGGCTGAAAAACTTCAGATGGTTGCCGACAGCGACGAGTGGGCCGAAGCCATGGCTGCAAATGGTTTGGCTCCGTTCACCAAAGTTGGTGGCGACTTCCAGTCCTATGTCGACGGGCTGGTGCTAGAGGTCAACCAATTGTCCAAAGACATTGGGGTGATCCAGTAATGGCCTCTGACCGGATTTTTGGTCTGGTCGCACTGTTTGTGGCACTCGCGTATATCGCGAGTGCCACTCAGGTCCAGACAAGCTTTCTTTCAGACCCTGTGGGGCCAAAAGCGTTCCCGATGTTGATCGGGGCAGTGGCGGCCTTAAGTGCTTTGGTAATGGTTGTGCGCCCGGATCCCAATCCAAACTGGCCTGTGGGCAAGACATGGATTTCGCTGGGTGTCGCTGTGGTCGTGTTAGTTGTCTATGCCTATGCGCTAAAGCCAATGGGATTTGTGGTGCCGACCGCGATTGCTGCGGCCATTCTTAGCTACCAAATCTCGCCCAATGCGCGTAACGCGGCACTGGCGGGGGCAGGTCTGTCTGTTGGGCTGTTTATCGTTTTCAAATATGCGTTGGGTCTGGGCCTTGTCGCATTTCCAAAAGGGCTGATCTAAGATGGAGATGCTATCAAACCTTGCGCTTGGCTTCTCGGTCGCGCTGTCGCCCTATACCTTGATGCTTGCCGTGATCGGATGCTTTTTAGGCACTATCATCGGCGCGCTGCCGGGGCTTGGCCCGTCGAACGGCGTAGCGATCCTTATCCCCATTACCTTTACCCTTGGCCTTGATGCGACATCGGCTTTGGTCTTGATGACCTCGGTCTATTACGGGGCCATGTATGGCGGGCGGATCAGCTCGATCCTTTTGAACATTCCCGGGGACGAACCAGCACTAATGACCACGCTGGACGGCTATCCGATGGCCAAGGCCGGACGCGCGGGGGATGCGCTGGTTCTGTCTGGTGTTGCCTCTTTCGTCGGCGCATTTCTGGCCACGATTGGTTTAATGCTGCTGGCCCCAATGTTGGCCCGCGTTGCCTATCTGTTTGGTCCGGCTGAATATTTCGCGCTGTACCTGCTTGCGTTTTGTACGTTGGGGGGTATGGCATCCAACAACCAGGCCAAGGCCGCATTGGCGTCTTGCCTGGGGCTTGGGATCGCGATGATCGGGGTCGACAACAATTCTGGCATGCCGCGCCTGACGGGGGGCAATTTGCACCTGATGGACGGGGTCGACTTCCTTGTGGCCATCGTTGGTCTATTCGCCATCGCCGAGGTGTTTTTCTTTATCGAAAGCCATGGCAAAGGGTCCTCGATTGGGGTGAAACTGGACAAGGTCCGCGTTCCCTGGACCGATATTATGTCCACGAAATGGACCATGCTGCGGGCTTCGGTCGTTGGATTCATCGCGGGGATTTTACCGGGGGCAGGGGCATCCTTGGGATCTTTCCTGGCCTATATGTCGGAGAAATCTATCGCGGGCGAAAAGGGCAAGTTCGGAACCGGCGTGCCCAAAGGTGTCGCCGCACCCGAGGCGGGAAACAACGCAGCCGCGGGGGGCGCCTTGGTGCCAATGCTGACGCTGGGTGTTCCGGGGTCTGGCACCACGGCCGTTTTGTTGGCGCTGTTGATGACCCTGAATATCACCCCCGGTCCGACCCTGTTTGCCGACCGGCCCGAGGTCGTTTGGGGCCTGATCGCGTCCCTTTTGATCGCGAACGTGGTTTTGCTGTTGATGAACGTCCCGATGGTGAAGATCTTTGTAAAGATCCTGAGCGTTCCGCCATGGGTTCTGCTGCCCGGTGTGACGATGATTTCCTTCGTCGGTATTTACTCGCTTTCGGGCAGCTATTTCGACCTGTTGCTGATGGTTGGTTTTGGCGCCCTGGGCTATGTTCTGCGCAAGTTGGATATCCCGACGGTGCCGGTGATCTTGGGAATCTTGCTGGGCGGAAACATGGAAAACGCGCTTCGCCGTGCCATGGTCCTATCTGACGGGGATCCGATGTTCTTGTTCTCGACCCCAATCGCAATTGGGCTATGGGCGGCGGCTGTCATTGGCTTTGTCGCGCCAATGTTCCTGCGGTCGGTTCTGAAAAAGCCTCAGGCGATCACAGATTGATGGTTCGGGTTCTAATTCCATCGGGGGCCCTTGGTCTGGGATATGATCGGGCCGCACTTCAACGCGGGCTGACCATGGCCCCGGATATAATCGCAATCGACGGAGGGTCCACAGACAGTGGGCCCTTCTACCTTGGAACGGGCAGCTCAAAATACTCGCGCAACTCGACCAAAGCAGAATGGCGCGACCTGATGCAGGCCCGGGCTGCGGCCGGAGTGCCCTTGGTGATCGGCACGGCAGGTACCTGCGGGGCAGATGATGCTGTAGATTGGCTGGTCGATATCACGCGAGAGCTTGCGTCCGAACTGGGCCAATCCCTGAAACTCGCCGTCCTTAAAAGCGGGCAAGATCCAACTAAGATCGCGCAGCTCGGCCCAGATCGGGTCACTCCGCTGGCCCCGTCGGGGCAGATGGAACCGGACATAGCCGCAAGCTGCACCAATATCGTGGCCCTGGCAGGGGCCGAACAGGTCAACGCGGCTCTGGCGACGGGGGCCGATATCGTTATCGCCGGGCGCACCACGGACACCGCGATCATCGCGGCCTTGCCCTTGGCGCGGGGCTGTCATCCGGGGGGGGCGTGGCACGGGGCCAAAATCGGCGAATGCGGGGCGCTGGCCACCACGAACCCAAACTCTGGCACCATCTTGATTGAATTCGACGACGTAGGTTTCACGATAACCCCCATGGGCGACCAAGCCCGGGCCACGCCCCACACGGTGTCGGCCCATATGCTTTATGAAAACAGCGATCCCTTTGTTTTGTATGAACCCGGCGGCCATCTGGATGTGGCCGGTGCAATCTACACGGCGGTGGACGACAAAAGCACAAGGGTCGAGGGCAGTATATGGGTGCCCAGCGGCCGCTATACCGTCAAACTGGAAGGCGCACGCTGCGTCGGGTTTCAAACGGTCAGCTTGGTTCTGGTCCGCGACCCGCGTTATGTGGCCCATATCCACGAATGGTGCGATGACATCGTCGCCAAATGCACGGCCAAAGCCCAAGCCCGTATCAAAGGTCACTTCCAGATAGAGCTGCGCGTCATTGGCGCTGACGCCACATTGGGGGCGCTGGATACGGGCGTGCAAAAAGGGTCAGAGCTGGGCGTTCTTGGCATCGTAACAGCCGAAAGCGACGCGCTGTCCAAAGACGTCGCCAAGATGCTGAACCCCTATCTGCTGCACCATCCCTTGACCGAGGAGGAGGAAATGCCAACCTTTGCCTTCCCGTTTTCCCCGCCCGAATTGTCGCGCGGCGCGCTTTACGAATTTTGCCTGAACCACGTGATGCAGCTGGACCATCCCATGGACGCATTCCGCCTAACGGTCGAGGATCTGACACCATGACGCGTCTTGACCAAGTTGTCCCCAAGATCCGGTCCAAAAACGCGGGGCCCTTTTGGTTGACCATCGATCTGTTCTGCGAAACCCCGGACCGGTTCGAACGGGTGCGAGACGGGGTGGCGTCCAAGGATGTTGCCCATGCCCTCGGGGTGCCCGAGGCCGAACTGAAACGGTTCGATATCGCCGATCTATGCGTCGTAAAATTCAGCGTACCGCGTCCCCAGATCCAGGGCACGCGAGCTGACCGGGATATGCACGGGGCCAGCTTCGCCTATTTGCTGGCGGGGCTTTCCGTCTAGCTTGCCACCTTTTTTGGCCTTGGAGCGCTGGCAGGCCGGGGCTATGGTTTGGCACCACAAAAGGCTAAGGGGATCGCACATGGACCTTCATTCCGACTTTTCCAAACGCGTGCTTGTGCACAGCCAGGATCTGGATTGGATCGCCTCTCCCATGCCCGGCGTCGACCGACGGATGCTGGACCGCATCGGCGACGAGGTTGCCCGCGCCACGACAATTGTGCGCTATGCCCCAGACAGCGCATTTTCCGCCCATACCCATTCGGGCGGCGAAGAATTCATCGTTCTGGAGGGCGTTTTTC
>SPJP01000113.1 GCA_006844665.1 Paracoccaceae bacterium | reverse complement strand
AACTGCCCGTGCTGGACAGGGCAGGGGATAGCGAATGGGTCTTCCCCCCTGCAGAAGCCGCCACACCCCTGGAACTGCAAGAAATTCGACCGGAATCCCATGTCCGGCGGTCAGAGCAGGACCACCAAACCGGCAATATCAAACTGATCATCGAAGATGATTTTGGCCTGTACGAGAATTCAGAACACGGGCTGGCCAACGGTTCTATCGCCCGCGAGATTTGGGAAATTCACCCCGACGACCCGCTTTCGGCCCAGGGAAACCTGCATTGGACGGAAGAGATCCAACGGGACCAGATCAGCCTGCGCACGGAAACATTTTCTGAAATGTGGTCAGACGAAACCCATTTCCATCTGCGTGCCCGGCTAGAGGCTTGGGAAGGCGACGCTTTGATCTACGAGCGTGATCTTCAAGACCAAATCCCTAGGAACGGCCTTTAAAGTCTGGGAATGTGCTGCGCCGCGATCCAACCGGCCTGTACTGAAACGACCGAGCTGTAGGACCTGCAATGGGGCCGCTAGCTCGCAAACAGGGCGGCTTTGTCAGCAAAGGCCTTGAATTCCAGGCAATTGCCGGATGGATCGCGCACGAACATGGTCGCTTGCTCGCCCGGCTCGCCCACCATCCGCCGTTTGGGCCGCATTTCCCAGTCGGTGTCCGCATCCGCGTCTAGTTTCGCGGCCAGTTGGTCAAAGCTGGCGATATCAAGCACCACCCCGAAATGCGGGATCGGCACGCTGTCGCCATCCACTGCCCCGCTGCTGGTCACAGGTGCTTCTGCACGCAAATGGGCTGACATCTGGTGGCCAAACAGGCTGAAATCCAACCATTTGCCAACGCTTTCCCGGCCCTGAGCACAGCCCAGCTTGCCAATATAGAACTGCCGCGTGGCCTCTAGATCGGTTACAGAAAACGCCAGATGAAACGGATGCATAGCAGGACTTTCCTTAAATTGCGGGGACCCTTCCAGGCAGATTACACTTAGAAAACTAAAACGCCATGCTCTTGCGGGATCTTTTTGGAGTATCTGTAATATATGTTTTATTTCATGTTCTTGCGCGACGTTATTAAGGCAACTTCCATGGCCCCAATTCTCCGGCCCGCTGGCGCGGATTCAAGGTAAAGGACACGCCCACGCCCGTAAGATCGGTATCGACTTGAGAACAATTCCCCGGTGCGGTCAAGAATTGTCGCCGGGCCAAGCCCGCATTCAGCATAATCGTTAAAAATGTTTTAAAATCTCGCCAACTCCGTGCCAAATTCCCCCAATCGCGGCCCTGCGCTCGCGTACCAACCCGTTTGGCCACGTTGCAGGACCCGTTTTGCTAGGGGTAGCACAGATACAAATGAACGTCTTCGAGGTCATAACCGCCGACTATTTGGCGCTGTTCAAAAGCAGTTTGCGCTTGGTCCATTTTGTGGGGCTGGCCATCGGGCTGGGGGCGGCCACCTTGCTGGATCTGCTGATCCTGCGTTTCTTTGCGACCCGACGCTTTACATGGGATATGCTGGATATCCTGATCCTGTCGTCCAAAGTCGTCTCATTTGGTCTGGTGCTTTTGTGGATCTCGGGCTTTGGGTTCTTGGAATACTACTACTTTGTGGATCCCGAAAAGCTGTATAACCCCAAGATCCACGCTAAACTGGCCATCGTGGTGATCCTGACCCTGAATGGTTTTCTGCTGCACAGATATGTCATGCCTTATATCGAGGATCACGCAGGTGGCATATTGATCTATGATTTGCCCTCTGGGCGGCGCCAATTGATGATGTTCACGGCCTGCGTTTCGGTGGTGTCATGGTACGCGCCCTTGGTGATCGCGAACCTGCCGCAGCTGAATTTCTCTGTCCCAGTGATGGATATCCTTGGCCTCTATATCGTGGCCCTGCTTGCCGCGATCACTGTGGCGCAGATCGGGTTGATGGGGTTCAACTTTCACACATGGCTGACCCGTCGAAGGTATTACTGACGTCCCCTAGAACTGAACAGAATACCCAAAACTTGCTCTGTGCTGAACAGATTGCGCGCCTAATCGCCCCTTATAGGCCACATATGCTGAAGAGTGTTCTCCTAGCTTGATATCCGCGCTGGGGCTAAAGACTAGTCGGTTGGCATCCACTGGGGCCGAGGCTGTTAGCACAGACCCTTCGGTCGATTAGCGCCTCGGTTATCGTGGTTATGACGCCGACTGGTTTAGGGGCGCGATGAAACACAAAGGGATACGCGGATGTATCTCGGGGTCTTTAGACGTCCATTTCCCACACGCGAATGATCACATAGGGCTGATCTGGCCGCAGGCTTTGCAACGTACCAACCAAGGTGCGGCGGTTCAGCCAGTCGAATGGTCCGTCTTCGACCTTCACGGAAACGAACGACATCGCGTATCGGGTCCCGTCGGGTTTTGGGTCCGTTATGACTCGGTTCTGAATAGACAGGACGGGGCCGTCTTTGACCTGCATCTCATAAACTGCGTCAAGTTCTTTGGCACCATCTGGTCGCAGGAATTGCCGGTCAGCGCCGCCGGGCAAGACCGCCCCACTAAGGCCGGGGGCGTCTGGTCCCGCAATAAACGCACCACCTAGAATCGGTACCATGTATCGGTGCCCACCGCCGTATGGGCCGAGGTCCTGGGTCTCGCCAACTTCGACAATAGCGCTCCAAAGAAGTTTTGCTTGCGGCTTGAGGGGCGAGTGCTGATCTAGAAGTGATGCGAGTTCCATCTGCGGACCCTACTCGGAAAGCAAACAGAGGGGTAATGCAAAATACTTATGTCCGGGTCCCTTCACTGATCTGAACCCTGTGTCCTTCGAAATCTGCAACAGCAGACCGTTGAAGACGTTTGCATAGTGGGTATCATGGCCCAAGGTGTCAGAGGGCGCGAGCGGGTTCAAAAACGTGGCGGGTGCCGTGGTTCAGGCCTTTCGCGGATCAAATTGCCAACCGAAACTGCGATAAGGAATGTCTATCGCAAGCAGCAGAAGTTTATTTTTCTATTATGCTCGGGCCAAATAGCATTCGACCTAAGTGGCAGCTGCCACGATCTAAGGGAGGAACTAACCATGCGAATTTCACTTCGTAGTCTTGCGACGAGCTGCGTGGCCACTGCACTTATGTCTGGCACCGGTTTTGCGGCTGATGAGTTGATCATTTCAACTGCCACGCCGCCGCAACATATCCAAACAACAACAATGGTCGACTTTGCCAATGCGCTTATGGAACGCTCAAACGGGACGCTGAAAGCAACCGTTTTCGATTCAAGCCAGCTGTATAACGCGCGCGACGTTGGTAAAGGCGTGGCACGGGGCGATGTCGGGATGGCCACAGTGCCTTCGCCATATCTAAGCCGCGTGGAAGCGAATATTAACGTGCTTGATCTGCCGATCCTGAAAGGCATGTCCGTTCAAGACAGATCGGAAATGCTGGACGGCCAGGTTGGCACGATCCTAAGCGACTTGCTGAGCGAAAAAATGGGCGTCGTTGTTCCGGGCCACTGGCCACTGCTTGGCCGCGTTTACTACTGGTCGACAACCAAGCCACTGACCAATTTCGATGAATTTGTTGGTATGCAGGTCCGTATTCCGGGCGGTGCAGGTCCAGCTGCCGTTGTCGAAGGTATGGGCGGCATTCCGGTTGTGATGCCAGGCTCTGACATGCCGCTGGCCCTTCAGCAGGGGACAATTGATGCAACGATGGCCTCTATTGAATCCATAGTGCAGCAGAAACTGACCGATGTTGGAATTCGCTACGGTTTTTGGGATCAGGGCGTTGTTGGGTTCCTTATTCCTATCGTCAGCACCAAATATTGGGATAGCCTGACAGAGGCCGAGCAAACGCTGTTTACAGAAGTTTGGAACGACAACGTTGTCGAACAGCGCATTGCCAATATCGCCGCTGACGGCGAGATGCGTGCTATCCTTGCGGATCTGGGTGTGACGATTTCGGATGCGGATCACGACGCCGCAACAGCCATTCGCGCACAAATGATGCCACAGCAGCAGGTCGTTATCGAAAAATACAGCATCGACCCTGAATTGGTCGAACTGGCGGCTGCAGCCGCGCAATGAGCATAGCGATCGCATTTCTTGACCGCCTGATCGGTTGGATTGTTGCGGCGGCATTGGGGATCACATTCGTCTTGTTGGTCTACAATGTCGCCACCCGCTATCTGATCAGTTACGGCGTTTTGCCACCTTCGGTACAGCTGAACTGGGTGTTCGAGGTTTGCGTATTTCTAATGGCCTGGGCGGTCCTTTTGGGGGTCGCCCGGATCGAAAAACGCGCACAGCACATTCGTGTCGATTTTCTGTACAATCAGTTTGGCCCGAAGATGCAGGTCGCGACCGAGCTTTTCGCCCTGGTCTTCGCGGCGGGTGTCGCGGTGTTCTTCATCTACTCTGGCAAGCTTGTCGTGGCGGATGCCATCTTGTGGGACGAGCGCAGCGAAACCACCCTGCGTACACCGTTTTGGATCCTTTATCTGGCGCTCAGTGTGTCGTTCACGGTGCATTTGCTGTTTATTTTGGAACGGATGCGCGTGTTGATCAAAACTGGCGAGAGCGCCAAACAAACCCCTCACGATTAGGACCAGACCATGACAACACTTATAGTCATCGCCCTTGTGGCGGTTCTTGTTCTTTTGGCGCTCGGTGTTCCGATTTACCTGGTTCTGATGGGCGTGGCCTCGATCCTTTTGGTTGCCGAGGGCCGCACGGTTGCAGGCCTGGGGCAGCATGTTCTGGACCACCTTCAATCCCCGGTTCTGATCTCGGTTCCCTTTTTCATTTTGTCCGCCGTTCTTATGCAAGGTGGCGGTCTGGCGAAGGTTTTGTTTGATGCCGCGCTGGCCTGGATCGGCTGGATCCGCGGCGGCCTTGCGATTGCCGGTGTCGTCTCGACAGCGGTATTCGCCGCAATTACAGGGTCTTCTGCTGCGACGACAATGGCGATGGGGACATTGCTGGTGCCGCTGATGGAAGAAAAAGGATACAAAACCTCTTTCGCAATGGGCCTTACAGCGGCGGCAGGCACGCTTGGAATTTTGATCCCGCCTTCGCTGCCAATGATCCTGTTTGGACTGATCGCAGAGGAATCCATCCCCCGGCTCTTTCTGGGCGGCGTGATCCCCGGCCTGCTGCAGGCAGGGCTGTTCATGATCTACATCTTTTTCGTCGCCGATAAGGTTGGCGGCAAGGCCGAACCCATGGTCAGCGGCCGCCGATTTGTGAAAACCAACATTCATGCGTTTCCTGCCTTCCTGATCCCTATCGTGGTTTTGGGCGGTATTTACGGCGGCTTTGTCACCCTGACCGAGGCCGCAGTTCTGGGCGTGCTGTGCGCCCTTATCGCGGTGCTGCTGGTCTATAAAACCGCGCGCCTGCGCGACATTCCAAAGATGCTTACAACGGCCGTCGATCGCACGTCTGTGATCATTCTGATCATCATGGGCGCGACATTGGTCAGCAGCTGGATCATCAAATCGGGCGTGCCCCAAAGCTTTGCGGCGCAAATCGTCGAAAGCGACATGCAGGCCTGGCAGTTCCTTTTGATCATGAATGTTTGCTTGCTGATCCTTGGCATGTTTCTGGAAGGGGTCGCGATCATCTTGATCGTGCTTCCAGTGGTATTTGTCGTCGTGCGCCAGTTGGGCATCGACATGACCCATTTCGCGGTTGTCATGGTGATCAATATCGAGCTTGCTCTGCTGTCGCCGCCCATTGGCCTGAACCTGTTTGTGATGGCCAATGTCACGGGCAAACCTGTCAGCCAGGTTCTGCGGGGGGTCGTGCCGTTTTTCCTGATCATGCTGGTTCTTTTGATCATGGTGACGTTCATCCCGGCGCTTTCAACCTGGCTTCCTAACCTGGTTCTGGGCACCTAAAGCCAAACAGTCCTGACACTTAGAACGACAAACGCCGAGCGATGTATTTCGCTCGGCGTTTGTCTTGTTTGCACTTGATTGAGACCTAATCGATTGGCTCGCGCGCCAGCACATCCTTTAGAAACTGCAGAACCTCGGTGTTAAACACCTCGGGCTGCTGCTGAGACACCGAGTGCCCACTGCCGGTAACAACCAGAGTTTTCGCTTGCGGCATCGCCTTGGCAACCTCGGCAAAAATCACCGAATGAACCGGGGCTGTCTGCGCGCCCGTCATCAGGAATATTGGCATATCAAGCGCCGCCAATGCTTGTTCGGGCAG
>SPJP01000118.1 GCA_006844665.1 Paracoccaceae bacterium | reverse complement strand
ACGCCTTTGCCCGCGCCATTGCTCGCGCCGAAGCTCTGGACGATCCGGTTTTCGCCCAAGTCACCACGCCCCCGGGCAGGATCGAAGTGGAGGTGCTGCAACAGGCCGTGGCGCGGATCAAGACGCTGGTAGATCAAGAGTTGGGGCCCCGGTTGGGTGTTGCCGCCGGATTCAACTCGTTTGATGGGGATTGAGAGATGACGCCGCGCCGTTCCGTTCTGACCGGGTTGGCCGCTTGCGCTCTGCTTGCGCGCATCGGTTGGGCAAGTGCAGGGAATCCTGCCTTTCTGGCCGCGGCGCAGGGGCGCGATGGCACATTTGCTTTGTGGGGCCTCAACGAAACCGGGCAGCCGGTGTTTTCTACTCCGCTGCCCGGACGGGGTCATGCCGCCGCCGCGCACCCGTCCCTGCCGTTGGCCGTCGCCTTTGCCCGCAGGCCGGGCCGTTTCGCGCTGGTGGTGGACTGCGCCAAGGGCCGTGTCACTCACAACCTGAAGGCCCCGAATGGTCGTCATTTCTTTGGTCACGGGGTGTTCTCGCCAGACGGGAATCGGCTCTACACAACGGAGAATGACTACGATCAGGCGCGAGGCGTCATCGGCATCTGGGAGGTTGCGACCGGATTTCGACGGGTCGGTGCGTGGCATGATGGCGGTCTATTTTCTAGAAGGTTCTGACCCCGCGCAGAAAGACTATGTTTCTGACACAATGGCGGGTGCTGATCCTGACATCGGGCTTGCAGTGATGGCCGACTTCTTACGCTGGGATGTGAACGCTTCGGTGTCTGCCTGCCCTGTCCCAGTCGGATCTATCAACTCTGCCGATCTATTGGATAAGACTGGGTTTGATGCACTTAAGGACGATATCGAAATCACATTAATCGAAGGCGTTGGGCATTTCCTGATGATGGAAAAACCAGGCGAATTCTGTGAACGGCTGAAAGCACTGGCCTAGGCAAATCCGCCCATTCAGGCAGCCCCACAAATAACGATCCTGGCCGCAATCGTGCTGTCCATTCCAGACAGAAACCATAGGCCAGGAACATCCAGAAATATTTCAAATACATTAGTTTAGGTTCTTATTTCCGACGCCAGTTTTGATTTCGTCCAAGATTTTTCAGGACGGCGGTCACCACGAGTTTTGTAGAAGGTCGAACACTTCGGACAGTAATGGGCTGTTCTTTTTGCGGTCCAGGGTGATGAAGCACAAGCAAGCAGGGATGGAAACTGAATTGCTGACCGCAAGGCCGAAGGTTTGTTTTTGATGCAGCGCGATGGAATCGCGGCACAGGCTTAGGCCAATACCCGACCGAACCATTTCCAGCATAGAGGCCTCTTGATCAACGCGGGCAACGATCCCCGGGCGATCAGCTGGGTTTGTGTAGATAGAAGACAGTAAGCGGTAGTGGACAGATTTTTCAGGGGTGCCAATCCAGGGAAATTTTGCAAGCGCGGTCCAGCCGGCATTTTCCACCTTTGCGTCCCAACCCGCAGGGCCAATGACGCGGTATGAGAAATCAGCAAGCTTGATCGAATGTATCGGATCATCGCCGTCCATTCCCAAAGGTTCCAGATCACCTGGCCCGCATAAATAGAAACCCGCATCGATCTGGCCACGTTTCAGCCAGGCAAGGATATCGCCGCTGACGCCATGGGTCAGTTCCGTTTCAATATCCGGATATTCCGTTCGAAGGCTGGCCAATACGCGGCCCAGCCGGATGAATTCCGGGTCTACAATTGTGCCGATCCGAAGCTTGCCTCTGACCCGGCCGGATCTTTGCCGTGCGCTGCGCTGGAAATCACTCATCGCGTCCAGCACACCCACCGCTTTTGATAACATCGCAGCGCCGTCATGGCTAATCTGAAGACCTGTCGATGTTCGGGTGAAGAGGGTGATCCCCGTTTCCTCGCTCAACCTCTTGATCTGGTGGCTTATGGCGGGCTGCGTCAGGTTCAGCACTTCGGCTGCGCGCGAAACACTGCCTTCCCGCGCCACGGTTACAAAGGCCAAGATGGTGTTAATATTAGAAAATCGGTCCATATAAAAATTACTAATATCGCATTGTGTGATTTGTCATTAGATTTTTTGGCGCGCTTCCCTCAAAGATCGTCGAAATCCGCGTTCTGGGAGGAGGCGCAACCGAACCCCACGCCTGTGCATGGCCATTCGGTAGGCCGCAAAGCAAGGTGGTTCTTGGCCCCGTTCAGCACGTAGATCGCACGGAAACGATTGATGGGTGGATGATCAAAATGTCTGAAGGTTTGAACAGGTTCGATTATATCGTAATTGGCGGAGGCTCCGCAGGGTGCTTGATGGCCAATCGTCTAAGCGCGGATCCGGCCAACAAGGTGCTGCTTTTGGAAGCCGGCAAGCCTGACACCTACCCATGGATTCATATCCCCGTTGGATACTTGTACTGCATCGGCAACCCTCGTGCAGACTGGATGTACAAAACCGAACCCGACAAGGGCCTTAACGGGCGCAGCCTTCTATACCCACGTGGCAAAACCTTGGGCGGGTGTTCGTCAATCAACGGCATGATCTATATGCGGGGCCAAGCCCGGGACTATGACAATTGGGCCAAGCTGACGGGCGAAGAGGCGTGGAGTTGGGAAAACTCTCTGTCCGATTTCAAAGCGCACGAGGACCACTACAAGCTGGATGCAGGGGCTGATCCCGTCACAGGCGACAACAGCCGCTTTTCAGACATGCATGGGCATGGGGGCGAATGGCGCATTGAAAAACAGCGTCTACGTTGGGATGTGTTGGACAGCTTTTCCGATGCGGCCGAGCAGACGGGCATTCAAAAGACAGATGATTTCAACAGCGGCGACAATGCTGGTGTTGGGTATTTTGACGTGAACCAACGCTCTGGATGGCGGTGGAACACGTCCAAAGCCTTTTTGCGGCCTGCCAAGAAACGGGACAACTTGACGATCTGGACCGAAGCGCAGGTTGAAAAGCTGTCATTTGAAACGGCGGCTGAGGGCGGATTGCGCTGTGTTGGCGCCAAGGTCCACCGCGCGGGCAGATCGGTCGCCGTGACGGCCAACAAAGAGGTTATTCTATCGGCTGGCGCTGTAAACTCGCCGCAAATTCTGCAGCTGTCGGGCATCGGACCGGCAGCATTGCTAAAAGAACACGGCATCGATGTCGTGATGGACCAGCCGTTTGTCGGGGAAAACCTACAAGACCATTTGCAAATTCGGGCAGTATTCAAGGTGAAGGGCACAAGCACCATGAACACGCTGGCCAATTCCGTGGTCGGAAAAGCAAAGATCGGTCTGGAATATGTATTCAAACGGTCGGGCCCGATGAGCATGTCGCCAAGCCAGCTGGGGGCTTTCACACGATCAGACCCAGACCGAGCGCACGCCAATTTGGAGTATCACGTACAGCCGCTGAGCCTTGAAGCCTTTGGCGGTGATCTGCATGAGTTCCCGGCCATGACGGTCAGCGTATGCAACCTGAACCCCACCAGCCGTGGGCATGTGCGCATTAAATCGGGTGATTTCCGTGATGCTCCAATGATCACGCCGAACTATCTGGACACAGAAGACGACCGTAAAATCGCAGCCGACAGCCTGCGCCAGGTGCGCCAGATCATGTCCCAGCCCGCGATGCAGGAATACGCACCCGAGGAATTTAAACCCGGTGTCCAGTATCAAACAGATGAAGCGCTTGCGCGTCTTGCAGGTGATATCGCCAGCACCATTTTCCACCCAGTTGGCACGGTCAAAATGGGCCGCGAGGATGATGAAACTGCTGTTCTGGATCCACATTTGCGCATGAAGGGTGTCGCTGGCCTGCGCGTGGTGGATGCTTCTGTTATGCCCGCAATTACAAGCGGCAACACCAATTCGCCCACGATCATGATCGCCGAAAAAGCGGCAAGCTGGATTTTGGCGGGCGCTTAGCCCTACATTTAATGAAATTCCGACGTCTTTCAGGAGGTCACATGCGTAAACAGTTTTCCAACTTGCCGCTTACAGGCGTGAAGGTCGTAGATTTTGGCCAATATATCGCGGGTCCCGCCATCGCGATGTTGCTTGGCGATCTGGGAGCGACGGTTGTTCATATCGACTCTTTGGACGGCCCAATGTGGGACAGCCCGGCCAATGCCACGCTGAACCGAAACAAGGTTATCGTGAACCTTGATCTAAAGTCCGAAGAGGGGCTGGAAAAGGCGCTTCAGCTTTGTTCCGAGGCCGATATCATCGTTGAAAATTTCCGGCCAGGAAAAATCGCCAAGCTGGGATTTGATTTCGCGGCAATGCGCGAAGACCGTCCTGAACTGATCACAGTCTCGGTGCCTGGATTTGCGTCCAATGATCTGGAACGCCGCGAATTGCGCGCCTATGAAAGCATCGTTTCGGCCAGTTCCGGCGTGTTTACCGATATGGGGTTGAACCGGGTTCTGATGGGTCTGAACCCTTCATTCTCGCCTTTGCCGCTGGCTTCGGCTTATGCATCGCAAATCGCGGCCTCGGCCGCCGTTTTGGCATTGCAGTCGCGCCAATTGACCGGCCTGGGCGACCAGATCGAGGTGCCGCTGGCCGCCGCGGTGATGGAAGGGCTATGCTATAACTCGATCAAGGTCGACGGCATGCCAGAGCGTTACCTAACCCAGCGCGAAATCGAAATCGAGCGCCGCCGCGTCGAAGGTCTGCCGATGAATGTCAGCTATGAAGACCTGCAAGAACTGATGGACCCGTTCTTTCGCAGCTACATGTGCAAAGACGGCCGGATGTTCTATGTCGTCTGCCCCAGCCATAAGAACCATGCGCGGCGCTGCCTTGAAGCCCTTGGGATTTACGAAGAACTGGTCGAGGAAGGTCTGACCTCGGAAGAAAACACCTACAAACCTTGGTCCGAATGGGAACACAGGACTTCGCTTGGGGTCTACCCGATGCCCAAAGACTGGGCCGACAAAATCTCGGCGCGGATGAAAGAAGTCTTTATGACCAGAACATCCCACGAGTGGAAAAAGATGTTTGGCCGAGGCCTCGTTCCTGGCGCGCCGCAGCGGTGGTTGCAGGAATGGGTGAATGACGAATACGCGGAAACGTCTGGTCTAATGATCGACGTGCACGATCCGGTTTACGGCGACATGACGCAACCGGGGCCCGTGGTCTGGATGGAAGAAAGCGGCGAAGAGGCGTTGGAGCCAAACCCGCGCCGTTGGGTCGAATTTGATGAAGCCCTGAAAATACTTAAGAAAATTCGAACAGACTTGCCGGATCCGAGCGATGCGATTGAACAAGAAGGATGGCTTTCGGGTGTGCGGGTTCTGGACCTGTGCAACGTGATCGCGGGCCCGCATTCTGCCAGCTATCTGGCGCGTTTTGGTGCCGAAGTGATCAAGCTGGAACCGGCCGATCCAATGTATGACAGCTGGAACACTGTCATCTACGGCATGTCCCAGATGCGGGGCAAACGCTCGATCCTGGCAGATATTACCTCTCGTCACGGGCGTCAGGTGTTCGAGGATTTGGTGAAATCCGTAGATGTGATTGTCTGGAACGCCCCGGACAATCAGATCAAAAAAATGGGTTTGGATGCGGCCAATCTGCGAAAGCTCAACCCCGACGCGCTGTTTTGCAAGCTTGATTGTTTCAGCGGTGTGCGCCGTGGCACCAGAACGGACTATATCGGGTATGATGACCTGGTTCAGGCGACCACAGGGATCATGCTGCGGTTTGGCGGGGCTATGGACCGCCCGGAAGAGCACGCTCATGTTGGCACGATCGACGTCATGTGCGGCTTTGGCGGAGCGTTGGCCGTTGCGGCGGCGCTATATCAAAAACACCGCCACGGGCGCATTGGCCGAGGACGCACGTCGCTGTCGTCAAACAGTGGGCTTCTCCAAGTGCCTTTCGCCTTCGATTACAAAGGGCGCGGACTGTATGACGAACCTTCGGGTCCAGAGGCCAGCGGCTATGACGCGCTGACACGTTTTTACAGCACCGCCTCGCGCCATATTCTGCTAAGCGCCTACGAACATGACCTGCCGCTTTTCCGCAATGTCGAGGGGCTAGAGGAGCTGCCAGATTTAGAAGAAGAGGATCGCGCCGCCTTTCTGGCGACGGCCTTTCAGCTGCAACCGGCCCAAGAGTGGATCGAACGCTTGCAAGCTGCCGACATTGGTGCCGTGATTTGCGAAAACCTGGATGCGTTGCGGGCCCGGAATCTGCGCGATGCAGACGGCGATCCGGGCACTGGAAACG
>SPJP01000119.1 GCA_006844665.1 Paracoccaceae bacterium | reverse complement strand
CATGGCAATCCCCCGGGACGAGGCCGCGACGTCATTGACCCGCGTCCCCCCGATCGAGATATCGCCCCGCGTGACATGCTCCAACCCCGCGATCATCCGCAACAGCGTAGATTTCCCGCAGCCCGAGGGGCCAACAACGGCGGCAAAAGTGCCTTCCGGAACCGAGACATCCAAGCCGTCCAATACGGGCAGAGGCCCGGAGGCTGTGGAATAGGCATGCTTTACGCCTTTGATTTCTATAAGGTTTCCGATTGCCCCATCCTCCGGTCGTGAAAGGTGCCACGATCTATCGCGGCACCTTTCGATTGTCTTATTTCAGCATCAAGCTGCCGTCAGTTGGCAAGTAGCTTGGGTCGAAATACAGGGCTGCGTCGGGTTCGGACGTGAACTCGTAGACAGATTTTGTCTGCTCGATCGCGCTGCCCATGCGGTCTGCATCAATGCCGCCCAGGCCGTTGGCCATCACG
Organism: Paracoccaceae bacterium; assembly: GCA_006844665.1. GTDB lineage: Bacteria > Pseudomonadota > Alphaproteobacteria > Rhodobacterales > Rhodobacteraceae > Dinoroseobacter. Next base: position 5,924 of record SPJP01000119.1, on the reverse strand, counting down.
TAATCGGTCAGAACGTTTGCGTCGATTGCCATCTGCAAACGCTCGGCTTCCAGCGCTGGATCTGCGGCTGGGTTGCGCTTGATCAAAGCCTCGATCGCGACGTCTGGCGCTGCAATCGCACCGGACCAGCCCTTGGCCACAGCCGTTAGGAAACCGGTTACCACTTCGGGATTGGCTGCTGCGAATTCGGTGTTCACGATGATCGCGTTGCCATACAGATCCACGCCGTAATCGGCCATCAACAGAACCGAGATATCGTCCGCAGGCACGCCCAAGCGTTTCAGGTTCAATGTGGACGAGAATGAAAAGCCTGTGATCGCAGCCACTTGGCCTTCGGCCAGCATGGGTTCGCGGGTTGGGAAGCCGACGGGTTCGACGGTGATCGCAGCCGCATCGATGCCGGTTTCAGCCGCAAAGATCGGGAACTGCGCCCATGCGCCATCGGGGGGCGGAGCGCCCAGCACTTTGCCTTCTAGATCAGACGGTTCAGACACCCCAAGGGATTTGCGCCCGACAACTGCGAATGGGGGCTTGTCGTACACCATCATGACGGCTGTGACAGGGGCACCTGGGTTTTGGTCCAGAAAGCGCATCAAAGAGTTGATGTCGGCAAAGCCAATCGGGAAGGCGCCCGTCGCGACCTTTGGGATCGCATCAAGCGAGCCGCGGCCTTCGCTGATTGTGACGTCCAGGCCTTGTTCGGCAAAAAAGCCTGCGTCAATGGCGTGGAAATAAGGCGCAGAGGGGCCTTCGAATTTCCAATCCAGCGCGAATGGCAGTTCAGTTTCGGCGGCGGCAGAGGATGCGATAAATGTCGCAACAACGGCCGCAAATGTATGTTTCAGTTTCATCGAGGTGTCCCTTTACACGGTCAAACTCCGGAAAAACTATAGACTTGCCCCGTGGCCCGACAGGTCTGCCTAATTGTTGATAGGGGATTAAATCGGCTGGCGAAAATGGTCGCCTATAATATGCACATCAGATACGCATTTGCGCAATTTTTGGGCAGCGACCTGAAAGCCTGTCTTCTGTCCAAACCCAAGATCGGGGAATCTTAGGCAGCTTTGAACCATCCTGTCGACAACGCCTGCGCCCAATCTTCCGCGCCAGCGGCCCGAGCCATTTCAATCATGCGCGCGGCGTCATAGGGGATGTTTCGGTGACAGGTGATCCAGCCCAGGGGCCCATGCTCGACAAGCGCGTAGCTGGCCGTGGGAGTGGCCGCCTGAACGATATGAGCTTCAGGCTCGGTGTCGTCATATGCCGGGCAGCCGACGCTTCCCGGATTCAAAATCGTGGGCCCGCTGGGTAGATCGACCCGGCGCGGGATATGGGTGTGGGCACATAAGATCAACGTCGCCTCGATCCCTTTGGCAAATTGCGCAATCTGATCCTGGGGCCGCAGCCCGATCTGCCCATTTCCGGCCAACGCTTCTAACCAATATGTGTTGTCATCGTTCGGCGTGCCATGACATGCAAAAACCTGATCCCCAAGCTTGGTGGTCGCGGGCAATTTTTCCAACCATTCCAAGTGGTTTTCCGATAATTGGGCGATGGCCAGCTGGTCTGAACGCCACATTTGCGACACTGGTTTTTCCAGCAACCATCTATCGTGGTTGCCCTTGATGGACACAAAATCCTTGGCCATCAACAGATCTGCGGTTTCAGACGCTGCCAATGGGCCGCTAAAATGGTCGCCCAGATTGACGACGCCCTTGATCCCCTGCCCCGCAATATCGGCCATCACCGCTGACAATGCATCACAGTTGCCGTGAATATCCGCGATCACCGCAAACCGTTTTGTGTCAAAAGCACCCATTCGATCCCCCAGTTACGAACCAACTTGGGCCGGCCATGACCAAAACCAACCCAAGCAAAAAAAAGGCGGCCTCGGGTAAGAGGCCGCCGTCTAGTCACAGAATACGGCGGGAGGAAAGAAGTGCCGCATCTATATTAGGATCTCAGCGCGCCCTCGGGAGGAGGTGAAGACGCGCTGAAAGTAACCATGAGACCCAGAAAGAGAGGAGGAGAACCGGGCGCTCAGTCGTTTCACAAGTTCACAAAACAGGGTTTTTACTTGCAGCACAATCAATCTGCCGCGCCGCAGCATGACGCGGCATCAGGTGCATAATTTTTCGGCAAAAATTTCACCCATCGCCCAAAACTTGCGCATTATCCTTTTGCGCCTTTCGAGATTTCGCCGTGTTGTCCCAAACCAACTGCGCGAAAAGCAGGCGCTAGGCTTTGATAATTTCGGCAATCCCGAGCTGCGGCGGCAAGCGGGCCAATGCTTTGCAATTCTAACAGAGCATTCGTCCAACGTGATTTGGGATCAGCCAAACAAGGCCGAGGCGAAATGAAGGGCCTGAGTTTTTTCGATATCTTGCCGGACTTGAAGTACGACGCGTAACGACTGCCGCACTGGACGCTCTGGCAATCTTTGATGTCAGCCCCGACAGGGCTTCTAGCTGCTTTTCCAACGACGATTCTATGGTCGTTGCCAAGTGTAACAAACGTGCCAGTAGCAAACGACCTTTGTGGATTGGCCGCTTAGGCAGTGTATACATTTTTCGGTGATTTACAGTGGTTTCAGCCGAAATGCCGCCGATTAGGAAATTTTTGTATACAAGATCGAAGGTTCTGTGCAATCGTTGGCGCTGAAGTTGCCTAAGCGGAGCCGTCTGTGCCCAATAAAAACCTTACAAAATTGGACAAGGCTATTCTGGGCCTACGGTCTTTGGTCATGTCGGGGGACTATTCCGAAGGCCAACGGCTTTCAGAAGTTGCCTTGGCCGAGAAGTTGGGTATTTCGCGGACCCCTTTGCGCCAGGCGATGGACCGATTGGTGGCTGAAGGATTGCTGGAACGCATAGAAACGGGCGGCTGTCGGGTTGCGACGTTTACAAAAGAAGACATCGCTGACGCAATCGAGCTGCGCGGCGTTCTGGAGGGCACGGCGGCTCGTTTGGCGGCAGAGCGCGGTGTCGCGACCGATCTGTTAGACCAGGCCCGCGCCGCGTTGGATCTGATCGACGCGGCCCTGGAACGACCTGGCGGATTGGATTTTGATCAATACGTCACGCAAAACGCACAGTTTCACGCGGTGTTGACCAGGTTCCCCGGCAGCCCTTTGATCGAGCGGGAAGTTGACCGAATGGGCTTGCTGCCCCTGGCATCGCCGTCTGCCTTCCTGAGCGATCAGGCCTTGATCCCCGATTTTCAGGTTTCCTTGCGATATGCCCAAGGCCAGCACCGCGCCATTCTGGATGCGATCCTTCGGCGGGAAGGTGCACGAGCAGAAGCTTTGGCGCGTGAGCATGCTCGGCTGGCATTAATGAACCTAGACCGCCTAACCACAACGCACCCCTTGCCAACAAGCATTGTGCCCGGCCTAGCATTGGTGGCTTCAAAATGAGCGCGCTTGTAACCAATACCGAAATATCGATCGCTGACCTGGTGCTTGACCCCTATCCGATTTACCAAACCTTGCGCGCGACGCATCCCGTTCTGCATGTCGCGTCCGTTAATCGGATCATGCTGACCAAGGCCGCTGACACAAAATACGTCAAAGATCATCCAGAGCTGTTCAGCTCGGACGATCCAAACACGCCGATGAAGCGGGCGTTCCAGGCCCACACTTTGATGCGCAAAGATGGCGCTGAACATATGCGGGAACGCATGGCCATGGCACCAGCCTATAGCGCTAAGAACATCACGTCTCATTGGATGCCCATTTACGACAAGATCGCAGATGAAATGGTTGCCAGCTTGCCAAAAGGTGAAACGGTTGACCTGTTCCCTGCCCTTGCTGGACCGTTTGCGGCCCGGTGCCTGTCCCGGCTGCTTGGCATGCCAGAGGCCACGGATGACGAGATGCAGCGGTGGTCCCAGATTTTAATCGATGGGGCGGGCAATTTCGGATTTGACCCGGCGTTGTTTGAAAAATGCGATCTCGCGCATCAGGAAATGAACCTTTGCCTTGATCAGGCCGCTGAGAAACTGAAAGCAGACCCTGACCCAAGTGCGCTAAGCGCCATGGTCAATAGTGATGATCCATTAGAGATGTCACAGATCCGGTCAAATATCAAAATCGCAATCGGTGGTGGCTTGAACGAGCCGCGTGATGCGATGCTGACCATTCTTTTTGGTTTGCTTACCAATCCAGAACAGATGGAACATGCCAAGCAAACCGCTGCTTGGGGCGATGCTTTTGATGAAGGGGTTCGGTGGGTTGCCCCTATTCAAGCCAGCTCTCGGTTGGTGGTGGAAGATACGGAAATCCGCGGCATCGCTATTCCCAAAGGCGAGACGGTTATGACCATCCAAGCATCAGCTTGCCATGATGAAGACATTTGGACCGACCCACACAGCTACGACATCACGCGCGACAAGCATCCTCATCAGGCCTTTGGAAACGGGCCGCATTTTTGCCAGGGCAAACATATTGCGCGGCGCATCGTGGCTGACATCTTGTTGCCCAAGCTGTTCGACCGCTTTCCCAACATGACGCTGCCGGATCCACATGTGGTGAAATTCCGCGGCTTTGGCTTCAGAGGAGCCCTAAATTTACCAGTACACCTAAACTAAAAAACCAATCGGGAGGATTGAAAACATGAACCACTTTAAGACCGGGGCAATTGCCCTTGTAACGGGGATGCTTGCATCCACGAGCGTATGGGCGCAAGACGTCACGCTGAACCTGCACCAATTGCTGCCAACGCAGGCAACAATTCCTGCAAGAGCCATTATTCCTTGGATCGAAAAGATCGAAAAGGAATCTGACGGCCGGATCAAAATCGAGCATTTCCCATCGATGCAATTGGGCGGCGCTCCACCCGAGCTGTATGACCAAGCTGTTGACGGCGTTGCAGATATCGTCTGGACAGTGATCGGATACACCCCCGGTCGGTTCCCAACCACAGAAGCGTTCGAGCTGCCATTTATGACCGGCGACAGCACAAGTTCATCCAAGGCGTTCCACGAATATGTCCTAGAGAACGGCATGGATGAGTTTTCCGATACGCACCCAATCGTTTTCCACACCCACGGGCCGGGCTGGATCCATTCGAACGAAGATATTTCCAGCTTGGATGATCTTGCAGGACAAAAGCTGCGCGGGCCAACCCGTGTGACTGTTAACCTGCTGGAAAAGCTTGGTGCGACGCCTGTTGGCATGCCCGTACCAGCCGTGCCTGAAGCGATGTCTAAAGGCGTGATTGATGGCGCGATCATCCCGTGGGAAGTCACCTTGCCGCTGAAAATGAGCGAACTGGCGTCCAACCACTCTGGCTTTGTATCCACGCCTGGTTTGTACACAGCGACATTTGTGATGACGATGAACAATGACGCGTACAACAATCTGCCGGATGATTTGAAAGCCGTCATTGATGCCAACTCTGGTCCGGAAGTTTCGGCCTTGTTCGGCGCTGCTATGGATGCGGCCGATATCATCGGGCGGAATGTAGCAACCGAGGCTGGCAACACGATCACCGAACTGGACGGCGAGAAAGACCGTTGGATCGAGATCGGGCAAGAAGTCACTGCAGACTGGATCGCCGAAATGGACGCCAAAGGTCTGGACGGCGCAGCTTTGGTTCAAAGCGCCCAAGACTACATCGCGGCAAACGCAGCCGAGTAAATTAAAGAATGGCTGGCGCGCTGAGATCCCTCGGCGCGCCAAACCTACCTAGGGGTCGATCAATGATCTGTATCCCGACAATGCCGAAGCGATCATTTAGGTTAATTCGCGACGATATTTGGTAATCGCCCATGATAAAGTGCGCCGCCGTTGACCTGCTCAAAAATGGCTGTCCATCAATCTGGGTTCGGCATGGGGATTTTCGGCCAAATTACCGACCAAATACGCCGTCCAGAAAATCTAAGACCTCGTCAACCTTTGGGGCAAACAGATCGCCGCCATGTTT